>CAZNWS010000020.1:0-13120 GCA_964576495.1 uncultured Hydrogenophaga sp.
ACCGTCGCCGGTAACCACCCCCGCAGGCTGTTGAGGAACGCCCACGCTTGCACGCGGTGGGCGTCTTCTCGGCGGATCACCGCTTCTCTCACACGTCTTTCGCGCAAGGCCACGGCACGGCCCACACCGGGCAGCAAGCCGCAGTGCAGCGCCGGCGTGAACCACTGGCCATCGATGCGTGCGGCGATGTTGCCACGCACACATTCGGTGATCTCACCTTCGGCGTTGTAGAGCAGCGTGTCGAACACACCCGGCGCTTGCACCGTGGCGGCGTCGTAATGGGCGCGGCGCGTGGTTTTGTGGCGGACCCACTCGCTGTGTGCGGCAGCAAACGGTTCGCGCGCCCAAACCAGCTGCACCGACTCGGGTGAGTCCTCTAGGGCAAACGCTTCCAAGCGCACTTGGCCATCGGCGGCCACACAACAGCGCACACGCCAAAGCCCTGTGGGGTGGGTTTCACACAAAGCTCGCGTCTGTTCGATCAAGGCCGCTTGTTCAGCCTCTCCCCATCGCCAGCCAAAGTGAGCCGCCGCCAAACCCAAACGCGCCCAATGCTCGGTGGCATGGCGCAGCTGGCCGTGCTCGAGCGCCAAGGTTTCCAAGAGTTCAAAAGGCTCGGTGGCGTTGCGCAAAAAACGGCGCTTGTGACCCCACTCGCGCCACTCGCCCTCGGCGGTGGCGTCGCTGGTGATGCCGCTGCCAATGCCACAACGCAAGGCATTGCCTTGCACCTGCACCGTGCGGATGGCCACGTTGAAACGCGCCGCACCACCCGGCCTGATCACGCCCATCGCGCCGCAATACCAACCGCGCGCACTGGTTTCCAAATCGCGGATGGTGTGCAGGGCTTGCACCTTGGGCGCACCAGTGACGGAGCCGCAAGGAAAGAGCGCGGCGAACACGTCCACCCACGTCAGACCCGCTCGGGTGCGTGCGCTCACATCCGAGGTCATTTGCCAGACGGTGGGCAAGGGCTCCAAGTGAAACAGGCGCGGGACCTTCACGGAAAACGGCTGTGCCACGCGCGAGACGTCGTTGCGGATCAGGTCCACGATCATCACGTTCTCGGCCTGCTCTTTGGGCGACTCGCGCAGGGCTTGGGCTTGCGCGGCATCGGCCTCGGCCGTGGCGCCGCGCGCGGCCGTGCCTTTCATGGGGCGGCACAGCAGTTGTTCACCATCCCAATCAAAAAACAACTCCGGTGAGACCGAAAGCAGCTGCCAATCACCGGCGTCGAGGTGCGCCGCATAGCCCTTGGGCTGGGCTTGGCGCAAAGCATCGAAATACGCCAACGCGTTGCCGCGGCACAAGCGGCCGTACCAGCTGCTGGTGTGGTTGATTTGGTAGAAATTGCCCGCGGCGATGTGCTGGTGGATCTGCGCGATCTCGGCATCGAACGCCGCACGCTCAACACCTTGATCGGGCACCTCGGGCCAGTGCGCGTGCGCCGACACGCTGCCCGCGGGCGCCCAGGGGCCATCGCTGGCGGGCGTGGCTGCATCGAACACCGCGAACCACGCCAAGGGTGTGCACGCCGGGTGCACTGGCAAAGCCGCATCAAAAGCAGGGGCGGCTTCAAACGCGACCGCGCCCACACACCAACGCCCTGCCATGGCATGGGCATGTACCGCCTCCAACACGGCGCGGACCTGATCGGGATGATCGGCTTGAAGCACCTCGCGCGGATGGGTGAAATGAAAACGCCAAGGCTCACCGCCGTGTGGGTCGGCCCAGTCGATGTCGGCGCGGATCACGCCCGGGCTTGACATATGCGTTCAGGCCGCGCCGATGTTCGGTACCAAGGCGCCAGCATCCTGACCGGCCTTGTGCGCCGAGGTGAAGGCCAACATGCGGTCAATCGGCAAGCGCGCGCGGGGCACGATGGCCGGATCGACATGAATGGCATTCGACCCGAACTCCAGCACATGGGCCACGCCGGCCAAGCCATTCATGGCCATCCAAGGGCAATGCGCACAACTCTTACAAGTCGCGCTGTTACCCGCCGTGGGGGCTTCGATGAACACCTTGCCGGGGTTTTGCAGACGCAGCGCGTGCATCATGCCCTTGTCGGTAGCAACGATGAAGGTGTGGGCGTCCATCTCGCGTGCGGCCTTGAGGATGGCGCTGGTCGATCCCACGGCATCGGCCAAGGCCACCACGTCGGCGGGGCTCTCGGGGTGCACCAAGACCTTGGCCTGGGGGTGTTCTTTTTTCAGCTGCTCCAGCTCCAGGGCCTTGAACTCGTCGTGCACGATACAAGCGCCGTTCCACATCAGCATGTCGGCACCGGTTTCGCGCTGGATGTAGCCACCCAAGTGTTTGTCGGGAGCCCACAGAATCTTGTGATCCTTGTCCTTCAAAGCCTTGACGATGTCCAGCGCGCAGCTCGAGGTCACGAGCCAGTCCGAGCGGGCTTTGACAGCCGCACTGGTGTTGGCGTAAACCACCACGGTGCGATCGGGGTGTTGGTCGCAAAAGGCGCTGAAGGCGTCGACGGGGCAGCCCAAGTCGAGCGAGCAGTTGGCGTCCAGGTCGGGCATGAGCACGGTTTTTTCCGGGCTCAAAATTTTGGCGGTCTCGCCCATGAAGCGCACGCCGCTGACGACCAGCGTTTGTGCGGCGTGGTCGCGACCAAAGCGCGCCATCTCCAGGGAGTCGCTGACGATGCCACCGGTCTCGATCGCCAAGTCTTGCAAATCGGGGTGTACGTAGTAGTGCGACACCATCACCGCGTTGCGCTCTTTGAGCAAGTGTTTGATCCGCGCTTTCAGATCAGCTCGCTCATCGGCGCTGGGCTCCACGGGCACGCGGGCCCAGGCGTGCTGAGTACTGCAAGCGGGTTGTTCGTATTCAACGTCGATCACGGTGCTCATGCCACACCCTCCTCAAAACGCATGGAAAAGTCCACCGCTTGCACGTCTTTGGTCAAAGTCCCAATAGAAATGCGGTCCACGCCGGTCTCGGCCAAGGCGCGCACGGTTTGCAAGTTCACGCCACCCGATATCTCCAAAATCGCACGCCCCGCGTTGCGCCGCACGGCTTCGTGCAGCGTGGGCAGGTCCATGTTGTCGAGCAAGAGCATGCGCGCGCCCGCGTCCAGGGCCTCGTCGAGTTGGTCCAAGGTCTCCACCTCGATTTCCACGAAACGGGCTTGGGGTGCATCGGCGTGCACCTGCGCCAGGACTTGTCGCACGCCCCCAGCGGCGGCGATGTGGTTTTCTTTGATCAGCACCGCATCAAACAAACCGATGCGGTGGTTCACACCCCCACCCACCGTCACGGCGTATTTTTGGGCCAAGCGCAAGCCGGGAATGGTTTTGCGCGTGTCCACGATGGCCGCTCGGGTGCCTTTCACGGCATCCACGAACGTGGCAGTTTTGCTGGCCACAGCCGAGAGCAGTTGCAAAAAGTTGAGCACGGTGCGCTCAGCGGTGAGCAAGGCGCGGGCGGGCCCTTGCAAGACCAAGACCACTTGATCGGCCGCGCAACGCTGGCCCTCCAACACCGACCACTGCCAAGTGATCGAAGGGCTGACCGCGCGGCATGCGGCCTCTACCCACGGTGTACCGCAAATCACAGCCGATTCACGGGCCAAAATGCGGGCTTGGGCCATGCGCTCGGCCGGCACCAAAGCTGCAGTCAGGTCGCCCGATCCCACGTCTTCACTCAAGGCGCGCGCCACATCGCTGGTGGCCAATGCCGACCAGTCGGCGGCAGAAAATTCGCTGGGGTGTTTCATAGCCCTCAAGCATAGCGTGTCGTCAGCGCAGCGATGGAATATAGTGCGAGCATTCGCGCTTCATCAGTGGCCATTGGCCTTCGAATTCATGAGCACCTCCCACACCCCTTCATCCGCCACACCCTACGGCACCCTGCCCTCGGCATCGCCCTTGCCCGAGCGCAAACCGGTGAGCTTGCCGCGCCTGAACGAACTGCGTGAGCGCGGCGAAAAAATCACCATGCTCACCGCTTACGACGCCACCTTTGCCGCCGTGGCCGACGCGGCTGGCGTGGAATGCATCTTGGTGGGCGACTCACTGGGCATGGTGTGCCAAGGCCTCTCCAGCACGGTGGGCGTGAGCCTGGAGACCATGCGCTACCACACCGAGAGCGTGGTGCGCGGACTGCGCCGAGTGCAAGGCACAGCTTGGGTCATCGGCGACCTGCCCTTCGGCACCTACCAAGAATCCCGCGAACAAGCCTTGCGCAGCGCCACCGTGCTCATGCAAGCCGGCGCCCACATGGTCAAACTCGAAGGGGGTGGCTGGACCACCGACACGGTGCGTTTCTTGGTCGAGCGGGGTATCCCCGTGTGCGCCCACTTGGGCCTGACACCCCAAACCGTGCACGCTTTGGGCGGCTACCGGGTGCAAGGTCGCGGCGATCAATCGGCCATGCTCTTGCGCCGTCAAGCGCTGGAATTGCAAGACGCAGGTGCGGCCATGTTGGTGCTGGAGATGGTGCCCGCTTCACTGTCCACCGAGATCACCCAAGCACTCAAGACCTGTCACACCATCGGCATCGGTGCAGGCAAAGGCACGGCCGGACAAGTACTGGTCATGCACGACATGCTGGGCGTGAACTTGGGCAAGAACCCCAAATTTGTGCGCAACTTCATGGACGGCGCCAGCAGCGTGCGCGAAGCCATGGTCGCTTATGTGCAAGCGGTCAAATCCGGTCAATTCCCCGACGACACCCAACACGCTTGGTGAGCCGCATGCAAGTCGTTCACAGCATCGCCGACCTGCGCAGCGCTTTGGCTGCGCACCGATCCCCTGCGTTCGTGCCCACCATGGGCAATTTGCACCAAGGCCATTTGGCCCTGGTGCAAGACGCCCGCCGTTTGGGCGACGTGACCGTGGCGAGCATCTTCGTCAACCGCTTGCAATTCGGCCCCAACGAAGACTTCGACACCTACCCGCGCACCTTGGCCGCCGACTGCGAACAACTCCAAGCCGCCGGTTGTGACGTGGTGTTTGCCCCATCTGAGAAAGAGCTCTACCCCGAACCCCAAGGTTTCACGGTGCAACCACCGACCGAACTCGCCAACATTTTGGAAGGCCACTTTCGCCCCGGGTTTTTCTCAGGCGTGAGCACCGTCGTGCTCAAGCTGTTCCACTGCGTGTTCGGCTCGGGCCCGGGCACGGCCGTCTTCGGCCAAAAAGACTACCAACAGCTCATGGTGATCCGTCGCATGGTCACTCAATTCGCCATGCCCATCCAAATCGTCGCAGGCCCCACACAACGCGCGCCCGACGGTTTGGCACTGAGTTCGCGCAACGGTTACCTCAGCGAAACCGAGCGCGCTGAGGCCGTGCACCTGTCGATGACCCTGCGCGACTTGGCTCGGGAAGCATTGGCTGCGGCCGATGCCCTGCCCCAGCAACGCGAAGCCATGGAGCACCGCGCCATGACGGCCTTGGCCCAACGCGGCTGGAAGCCCGACTACCTGACGGTGCGCCGCCGCGCCGACCTGAAAATCCCCACACTGGAAGACACGCGCCAAGCCAACAGCCTGGTGGTGCTGGGTGCAGCGCGCTTGGGTGGCACGCGGCTGATCGACAACCTGGAAATTTAAACCGACTCGTCGCGCGGGTCGCGCGCCATCAGTCGCTGAACCACCTCGGCGGCCTTCAGTCGGCCGTCGAGCAAGTCCACGACGGCTTGCGAAATCGGCATGTCCACGCCCAACGCGGCGGCCCGTTGCACCACCGTCCGGGCGCTGTAAACGCCTTCGGCCACGTGGCCCAAAGAATCCACCGCTTGTTGCAAGCTCATGCCTTGGGCCAAGCACTGACCCACTTTGCGGTTGCGGCTGAGATCGCCGGTGGCGGTGAGCACCAAATCGCCCAAGCCGGACAAACCCATGAAAGTCTCGCTGCGCGCGCCCAAGGCCACGCCCAAGCGCTGCATCTCGGCCAAACCACGGGTGATCAGGGCTGCGCGGGCATTGAGTCCCAAACCCAAACCGTCGCACAGACCGGTGGCAATGGCCAAGACGTTTTTGACCGCACCGCCGACTTCAACGCCCACGACATCGTCGTTGGCGTAGACGCGCATGGTGGGGCCGTGCAAGACCTCGACCAAAGTCGCTCGCACATCGGCATGGGCACTGGCTGCGACCAGGGCAGTGGGCTGACCGCGGCCCACCTCCAAGGCAAAACTCGGCCCGCTGACCACGCCGCTGCGCAGTTGGGGAGCGACCTCTCGGGCCACCTCATGGCCCATCAGGCCTTGGGTACCCGCTTGGGGCATCTCAAAACCTTTGCACAACCAAGCCACCACCCCGGGGTGATCGCGCAGGGTGTGCAGCATCTCGCGCAAACCGGCCATGGGCGTGCCGATGATGACCACGTCCGCGCCTGGAAGCGGCGAATCGGGGCCCAACAAATCGGCGTGGCTGATGCGCAGCGAATCCGGCAATGCCACGCCGGGCAAATAACGCTCGTTGCACCGTTCGCGCCGCAGGGTTTGGGCTTGCGACTCGCTGCGCGCCCAGAGGGTGACGTGGGGTGACTGGCGCGCCGCACACAGCGCCAAAGCGGTGCCCCACGCTCCTGCGCCCAAAACGACGGTGTGGCGGGGGCTCATCCCGATGACAACTTACTGAGCGGGGGCGGCGGCCTTTTGAGCCTGCTGTTGCTCGTACATGGCTTGGAAATTGATTTCCGACATGTGCACCGGTGGAAATCCGCCACGCTGGATGAGATCGGCCACGTTGCTGCGCAGGTAGGGGTAAATGATCTGTGGGCAAGCAATGCCCATGATCGCGCCCATCTGCTCTTGCGGCAGGTTGCGGATTTCAAAAATGCCGGCTTGTTTGGCTTCCACCAAAAACACGGTTTTGTCTTCAATCTTGGTTTGCACGGTGGCGGTCACGGCCACTTCGTACATGCCATCAGCAATCGGCGTGCCTTCCACGCCGAGCTGGATATCCACGCTGGGCGAGGCCTGCTCCAACAGGATGGCGGGTGAATTGGGTTGTTCCAACGAAGCTTCTTTGAGGTAGACGCGTTGAATTTGAAAAACGGCTTCGGGCGTATCGGCCATGGGAATCCCTGAGTTGAGTGATGGAAAAATTTAAGACTGAAGCAAAGGCAACAAGCCGCCTTGGGCGTCCAAGGCGTGCAGGTCATCGCAACCGCCCACGTGGGTGCTACCGATGAAGATTTGCGGCACGCTCGTGCGACCGGTGATTTGGGTCATCTGGGCACGCACATCGGGCTTGCCATCGACCACGACCTCCTCCCATTGGGTCACACCACGTGCGGTCAACAAGGCCTTCGCACGGGCGCAATAGGGACAAAAATCGCTGGAATAAATTTTGACTGCAGCCACTGTGGCCTCCTTCATGTTTTCTTTTCAATGGGCATATTGGCCGCACGCCAAGCGCCCATGCCCCCTGCCAGCGATCGGGCTTGGCCATAGCCCAATTGCTTGGCGATGGCCACCGCCGAGCGCGAACGCATGCCCGAGGCACACACCAAGATCAGCGGTGTTTCCTTGTTTTTTGCGTGGTTGGGCAACTGGTCTTTGAGCTGACCCAAGGGCAAGTTTTTGGCGCCCAAAATGTGGCCTGCGGCGAATTCACCGGGCTCACACACATCGATCACCACCGCCTTTTCGCGGTTCATGAGCAACACCGCTTCGTTGGGATTGAGGGTGCCAGCCCCTGCGCCACCCGTCAGGGCGGGCCACAACAGCAACAGCCCAGAGGTCAGGGCCACGGAAAACAAAATCCAGTTGTCCAAGAAAAAGCTCACGGTTTACCTTTCGCGTAAGAGCCTGATTTTAGAATGATGGCCAAGCCCTTTTTATTTTGAGTCTCAAACCATGTACAAACTTGTCCTGATTCGCCATGGCGAATCCACTTGGAACCTCGAAAACCGCTTCACCGGCTGGACCGACGTGGACCTCACCCCCACCGGCGTCGAGCAGGCCAAACAAGCCGGGCGCTTGCTCAAAGCCGAGGGTTATGAATTCGACTTGGCTTACACCAGCGTGCTCAAACGTGCCATCCGCACCTTGTTTTTGACCCTAGACGAAATGGACCGCACCTGGTTGCCCGTGGTCAAAAGCTGGCGACTCAACGAACGCCACTATGGCGGCTTGCAAGGCCTGAACAAGGCCGATATGGCCCAACAGTTCGGTGACGAGCAGGTGCTGATTTGGCGCCGCAGCTACGACACCCCACCACCGGTGCTGGAAGCCAACGACCCCCGCAGCGAGCGCGGCGACCCCCGTTACGCCGCGCTCGACCCCGAGCAAGTGCCCCTGACGGAATGCCTCAAAGACACCGTGGCCCGTGTGATTCCCTATTGGAACGAGACCATCGCCCCGGCCATTCAAGGCGGACAACGCATCGTGATCGCGGCGCACGGCAACTCGATCCGCGCGCTGATCAAGTACCTCGACGGCATCTCCGACCAAGACATCGTCAACCTCAACATCCCCAACGGCATCCCCTTGGTGTACGAGTTGGACGCCAAGCTCAAACCCATTCGCCACTACTATTTGGGCGACGCCCAAGCCGCCGCACAAGCCGCCGCCGCGGTGGCCTCTCAGGGCAAAGCCTGACACGGCGCATGCCTCGGGTGTATATTGACTCATTTGGGGCCCGCACAAGCCCAACACAAAGGTAGATTTCATGTCGAAAAGCGTGAGCGGCAAGCTCAAGATCGTGGGATGGTTGGCGGTCGGCGCCATGGCTGGCGCCTTGACCACCGTGCAGGTACAAGCCGTGGCTCGGGGCGCTTTTGCTCCTTTGCCCATGGAAGAACTGCAGCAACTCGCCGCAGTCTTTGGCATGATCAAATCCGACTATGTGGAGCCGGTCGATGAAAAACAGCTCATCACCGAGGCCATCTCGGGCATGGTGGCCAGCCTCGACCCACACTCGCAGTACTACGACAAAAAATCCTTCAAAGAATTTCGAGAAGGCACCAGCGGGCGTTTCGTTGGGGTGGGCATTGAAATCACCATGGAAGACGGCCTGGTCAAAGTGGTCTCGCCCATCGAGGGTTCACCGGCTTTTCGCGCCGGTCTCAAAACCAACGACCTGATCACCAAAATCGACGACACCGCCGTCAAAGGACTGACCATCAACGATGCGGTCAAACGCATGCGCGGTGAGCCCAACACCAAGGTTTTGCTCACCATTCTTCGCAAGAGCGAGGACCGCAGCTTTGCGGTCACCATCGTGCGCGAAGAGATCAAAACCCAAAGCGTCAAGTCCAAGTTGATCGAGCCCGAATACGGGTGGATTCGAGCCTCTCAGTTCCAAGACCGCACGGTAGACGACTTCACGCGTCACTTGGAAAACATGGCCCGTACCAGCCCTCGCCTCAAGGGCTTGGTCCTGGATTTGCGCGGCAACCCCGGCGGTTTGTTGGAAGCCTCGGTGGCGATGTCTGCGGTCTTTTTGCCACCCAATGTGACGGTGGTCTCCACCAACGGTCAACTGGCCGACAGCCAATTCGTCTACAAGGCCGCCCCTGAGTTCTACGCCAGCCGGCGCAGCGATGACCCGGTCGAGCGCCTGCACAAAAACACCCGTGGCCTGTTCAAAACCATTCCTTTGGTGGTCTTGGTCAACGAAGGTTCGGCCTCGGCCAGCGAAATTGTGGCGGGCGCTTTACAAGACCACCAACGCGCCACGCTCATGGGCAATCAAACCTTCGGCAAAGGTTCGGTGCAAACCGTGCGCGCCTTGGGTCCAGACACCGGTTTGAAGCTCACCACCGCGCGCTACTACACCCCCAAAGGACGCTCCATCCAAGCCAAGGGCATCGTGCCGGATATCTTGGTGGATGAGACTGAGCAGGGCAACATCTTGGCGGGTTTGCGCACCCGTGAAGCCGATTTGCAAAAACACCTGAGCGACGGTAGCGCTCCGGTCCCCATGACCGATGCCCAACGTGCATCCGAACAAGCGCGTGAGAACGAGCGCGAACAAACCCGTCAACGTTTGGAAGAAGAAGCGCGCAAAAACCCGGGCCAACGCCTGGTGCCCGAACTCGGCAGCGACAAGGACTTCCAGTTGCAGCAAGCCCTCAACCACCTCAAGCGCCGCCCGGTCATCACCAGCAAAACCATCACCGTGCGTCCCGAGGCCAGCAAAGCACAGTGAGCCGGCGGTGGACGACAGCCAGCTGCTGCGCTACTCACGCCACATCTTGCTCGATGAGATCGGCATTGAAGGCCAAAACGCCCTGCTCCAAGCCCACGTGCTGATCGTGGGTGCTGGCGGGCTGGGTTCGCCCGCTGCTTTGTATTTGGGCAGCGCAGGGGTGGGTCAACTCACGGTGGTCGACCCCGACACCGTGGAGCTCTCCAACCTGCAGCGCCAAATCGCCCACACCCAAGACCGCTTGGGTCAAACCAAAGCCGACTCCTTGGCCCAAGCCGTGGCCGCCATCAACCCCGAGGTGCGCGTGCACACCCACCACGCCCGTGCCGATGCCGCTTGGCTGGACCGCGCCGTGGCGCAGGCCGATGTGGTGCTCGACTGCACCGACAACTACGCCACGCGCCAAGCCATCAACCGAGCCTGTGTGCAGCACCTCAAGCCCTTGGTGAGTGGAGCGGCCATTCGCATGGACGCGCAAGTCAGCGTCTACGACGCACGCCAAAGCGGCCGTGCTTGCTACGCCTGCGTGTTCCCGCCGGAAGAAGCTGCCATCGAAGTTCAATGCGCCACCATGGGCGTGCTCGCGCCACTGGTGGGCATCGTGGGCAGCCTACAAGCGGCCGAAGCCATCAAACTCATCACGGGCATGGGTTCGAGCTTGGTGGGCCGACTGTGGATGCTCGATGGCCGCGACATGAGCACCAGCACCATCCAACTCAGCGCCAACCCCCGGTGCTCGGTGTGTGGCCAGTCACACTCGGGCTGATCACTCACAAGGGCCGTGGCGGCGACGGAAGTCGTAGGGACGCTCGGGCCGAGCTTGGGCAAATACCCCTCGTCGCGCTTGCCGGGCCGCTTGCTCTTCACGCACATAAGGGCCGGGGTCGCTTTTGAATCGGTAAGACCATGCATGGCCTTGCGAAACCATGAAAGCGCCCACGTCCTTGCCCTGTAAACGGATGCGGGCCAAGCCGCGCTGGTAATCGTCTTGACCGCGCACCACCACCTCCACGGTTTGGTTGAGCAGCAATTCGCGCAAAGCACGGGTCGCCTCTTCGCCGCCCGGCTGGCAACGCTCGGGGGCGTCGATACCCTGCATCCGCAACTTCATGCGGCGTTGGGATTGAACAGGCGTGACCCAGACGGTATCGCCATCGGACACCGTCACCACCCGCGCGGCAAAGGTTTGAGCACAAGCCATGGGTACCACAACCCATGACCACACCACCACAACCGACCACAACGAGTGCTTGAACAGCTTCATGGGCGCGATGATAAATTAGGGGCATGAACACCCCCACCTCCCACCTCTTGCCCAACGGCGGACTGAACTGGTCTGCCGAGCTCCACACCGGCGATGCGCGCATGGACGAAACCCATGCCGAGTTCACCGACATGGTCAACCGACTGATCGACACCCCTGTGGACCAACAGCTGGCGCTCTACCGCGAATTCATCGCTCACACCGAGGAACACTTCGCGCAAGAAGAACGCTGGATGCTGGCCACCGGTTTTTCTGCCGACAACTGCCACGCCAGTCACCACGCCACCATCTTGGAGACCATGCACGCGGTCACCGAACACTTCGAGCAAGGCGACACCGAGATCATCACCCGGATGGCTCAAGCCATGGCCGAGTGGTTCCCCGGGCACGCGGCCAGCATGGACGCGGGTTTGGCCCAGCACCTGCAATCGGTGGGCTTTGACACACGCACCGAAACCTTGGCCGACCCCAGCCGGGTGCGCCCCGCCAGCATGTCGGGCTGCGGCAGCGTCACCTGCAGTTAAAAAATTTCAATCTCCAAAACCGGCATTCACAACCGGGGCACAGAGTCTGGCCCTACCATGCGGTTTTGACCCCACAACAGGAGACCGTTTCCATGACCGTGATCACCAACATCGAAGACTTGCGCCGCTTGGCCCAACGCCGCGTGCCGCGCATGTTCTACGACTACGCCGATTCCGGCTCGTGGACCGAAAGCACCTACCGCGCCAACGAAAGCGATTTCCAGAAAATCAAATTCCGCCAGCGCGTGGCGGTCAACATGGAAAACCGCAGCACCGCCACCACCATGGTCGGCCAGCACGTGGCCATGCCGGTGGCCATCGCCCCCACCGGTCTGACCGGCATGCAGCACGCCGACGGTGAAATTTTGGCCGCCCGCGCCGCCAAGCGGTTTGGCGTGCCCTTCACCTTGTCCACGATGAGCATTTGCTCCATCGAAGATGTGGCCAAGCACGCGGGCGAGGGCTTTTGGTTCCAGCTCTACGTGATGAAAGACCGTGCCTTCATCGAGCGCCTGATCGACCGCGCCAAGGCGGCCAACTGCGGTGCTCTGGTGCTCACGCTGGACCTGCAAATCTTGGGGCAACGCCACAAAGACCTGCGCAACGGCTTGTCCGCGCCGCCCAAGCTCACCATCAAAAACATGATCAACATCGCCACCAAGCCGCGTTGGGCGCTGGGCATGTTGGGCACACCGCGTCGCCAATTCGGCAACATCGTGGGCCACGTCAGTGGCGTGGGCGACATGAGCAGCCTCTCGAGTTGGACCGCCAGCCAATTCGACCCCGCGCTGAACTGGGGCGATGTGGAGTGGATCAAGAACCGCTGGGGTGGCAAGCTCATCCTCAAAGGCATCCAAGACGTGCGCGACGCCGAGCTGGCCGTGCAGTCGGGCGCCGATGCGCTCATCGTCTCCAACCACGGTGGACGTCAACTCGACGGCGCCCAAAGCAGCATCGAGTGCTTGCCCAGCATCGTGCAAGCGGTGGGGGACCGCATCGAGGTCCACATGGACGGCGGCATTCGTTCGGGCCAAGACGTGTTGCGCGCACGCGCCTTGGGCGCTCGCGGCGTCTACATCGGCCGCCCCTTCTTGTACGGCTTGGGCGCCATGGGCGAAGCCGGTGTGAGCAAGTGCTTGGAGATCATCCACAAAGAAACAGCTATGAATATGCTAAAAGCTAGATTGCACGAATTAGAAATTA
>CAZNWS010000021.1:0-13075 GCA_964576495.1 uncultured Hydrogenophaga sp.
TGGCTGCCGTCGTAGCTGGCGACTTCAGCGACCTCAAGGACCACGAACGTCCCTTCGGCCGCAGCTGGTCCCAGATTCTGCGCGAAGCGGTCCCCCAACGATTCAGCGCCTAAGTGAAGAGGCCCCCTATGAAACGCACCGCCATTTCCGTCAAACATGCTGCCCCATTGCGTCGCGCATCCCACCTCTTGGCATTAGAGCCCAGGTACGTCTTCGATGGGGCTGGTGGGGCCGATGTGGTGGAGGCTTTGTGGGTGCCGCCAGTCGTGTCATTGAACGCTACAGACCTCGAAAAAGACACCGAGACTGCGCCCAAAGGCATTGAAACCATCGCTTCGACAACAGAGCCAGAAGCTCAACGCGTTCAACTCAACTTGGTTGATGGTGACAAACTGGACTCGGCGGCGAAGATTCAAATGGAGCAAGCCCTGAGCACCGTTGATCGGCTGGTGGGCGAATCCATTGCGGCGGGGAAATTTGAGGCCGTCTTGCAAGAGGTGATGGTGGACGGTACCGAGACCGACCCATCGCAGACGCCAATGCGCTCCGCAGAGCTGATGAACGAACTGACCACAACCGGTCTGCAGTTGACGGTTGAGCTGCGCAGTGACGCTGATATGCAAGGTCACTTGGCGGCTTATGCGCCAGAAGGTCATGCGGGTAACGAAGTCATTTATGTTAACCAAGATTGGCTTGCCGCTGGTGCAGGCCAGGCATGGATCACCCAAGTGATGCTGGAAGAACTTGGGCACGCCCTGGATCAACGGTTGAATCCGGGCCAGGACAGCGCAGGTGACGAGGGGGAGTTGTTTGCAGCCCGCATGCTCAACTGGGATTTGTCTGATGAGCAGGTACAGCAAATTCGAGGCAGTGCTGACTTTCAAACTTTGACCATTGAAGGCGTTTCGGTGGAGGTTCAAACCGCTTCTTTGAACTTCGGTAACGCTTATCAAATGGTCTATGACCTGAACAACGACACCATCATCAATCCAGACGAACGCTGGGCTGCGAAAGAGCAAAACTCTCACTATTTCAATGCCAGCAATCCCTTGGGTCCCGTTCGAATCAGCGATGGATCGGGTGGTGTCAACTTCAGTGGTAATGACATCTCGGCCACGGCCTTGGTCATTGGCTCGACCACCTACTATGGTTGGGTTAGCCGCCCCATCAAAGCCAATGGACTGGTACGAGGGTTTTATTTCTGGAACGATGCCGATTTTGGCAATTTGACCGCGGCTCAAAATGACGGCAACCAAGACGGTGACAGTAATGTGACCGACAACCGGGGCTTCTTGCTGGTCGTTGATCAAGATTGGTTCAATGAGCAGATCGATGCCAACAACAACACGCCCTTCAACAGCATGTTGATTAACAATGCCAAAGATGGGAATTTGGGCCACATCGATGTGGCCAATGTGGGATCTTCCTCCGACCGAGTGGACGCCGCACTCAACAGCGTCATGCCACCCAACTCGCCGCCTGTAGCGGTCAACGACCGATTGACTGTGACCGAGGACAGCACCACCACCACAGTCTTGGCCAGCAGTGGTTTGTTGTCCAACGACAGCGACATCAACAACGATGCCTTGACCATCACGGGTTACACCGTCTTGGGCATGACAGGCACAAAGGCGACGGGCACCACCACCACCATCGACGGTGTGGGTGATTTGAGAATCAACTCCGATGGTGGGTTCACGTTCACGCCTGCAAGCAACTACAACGGCCCTGTTCCGCCCATCACCTATACGGTCAGCGATGGCAAAGGTGGTGAGACCACGGCAGTCTTGTCCATCACCGTCGACCCCGTGGGTGATTCACCCGTCTCAACCAACGATGCGCTAACCATCGAACCGCAGACGACCGTGTTATTGGGCTTGAGCGATTTTGGAAGCTACAGCGACCCCGATGGTGACCCTTTGGCCAAAATCACCATCACGGATCTGCCTTCGACGGGTACGTTGGAGTACTTCAATGGTTCTGCTTGGGTTGCTGTTGCAGATGACCAAGAATTGACCGCCTTTGCGATCAACTCTGGCCAGCTGCGTTTGACCACTGCCACCACAGACACCAGCATTGGTTTCAAAGTCTCCGATGGCTCATTGAGCAGCAGTTCCTCTTATACCTTGGCCATCACTGTGCCTGCAGCGCCAGCCACGCCCACAGCCACAGTCGATACTGGTTCAGGAACGGCATTTGAGGCCACCGAGGGTGTTGACGGTGCCGCAGGCACCGCTGCGACGGGCAATGTGTTGACCAACGACACGGGCAGCAGCATCAAGGTGACTGGTGTTTTCAATACACCGGTCGCTGCCGTTGGCAACACCAGCATTCAGGGCCAATACGGCACCCTCACCATCGGTGCCACGGGTGCTTACAGTTATGCCCCCAACAATACCCAAGCGCTGGTTGATGCCTTGAACGTGGGCGGTTCGCTCACCGAAAGCTTCAACTACACCATCACAGACACCAATGGCAACACCGCCACCAGCACCCTGACCGTCAAGATCAACGGCGCGAACGACTCACCAGTGGCGCGAGACGACGCCAACTCGGTCAAAGAACTGGCTGCATTGACCAGTGGAAATTACGGTACAGCCACAGGTGATGTTTTAATCAACGACGACGACGTTGACAACAACACTGGGTTAGAGGTGGTCATTGGCACATCAGACACCATACCCAGCGCTGGCGTTTCCACAACAGCCAGCGCCACCTCACCAATCCTATTGGCTGGAACCACTTACACCGTTGTGGATGTGAGCGGAAGTCAATGGAATTCAGCCCAAGGTATCCCGACCAGTTACACCAACGCATTTTTGAATGGACAAACGATCCCGGTGGATGGTGGTGGCTCTTTACAGGTCAAGCGTGAGGGAAATGGCAGCTCGGTTGTGATCGTTTTTGACAAGCCTGAAACCCTACTCAAGTATCCACTCGAAACTGTTTTTGGGGCTGCAGGTACAACCTCAACATACAAACTGACAGCGATTTCCACCCAAGTGGCTGAAACCAACACCATCACTTTGACCTCAAGCCCGACCCAGCCGATTGTGGTTGGTTACGCGGTGACAGGCACCGGTATCCCAGCCAACACCACAGTGACCGCCATCAACGGTGACACTTTGACCTTGAGTAATGCGGTGCAGATCACCAACCGCACCCTGTCGTTCTCAGACCCCAGCGCCGTTGCCCCAACCGCTGGCGCTGGTGAAATGTTGAAATCGGGCACCTATGGTTATTTGCGCATTGATGAAAACGGCACCTACACCTACCCCCTTACCAGCAATGCTTTGAATGCAGGTCAAACCTACACCGAATCATTCTCCTACCAAACAACGGACGGCACTGCCCAGAGCAACACCGCCACGCTGCGGATTGTGATTGACGGTACCAGTGCTGCCTTCACAATCAGCGCAGTCAGCGATGCACTCACGGTGGCAGAGGGCACACAAGGTTCGATAGCCAATGTGCTGAGCAACGACCCGAACACAACCGCGGTGACCGCCTACAGTTGGGGCGGCCAATCCGCAACCAGCGCAGGCACCACCTTAACCTTAACCGGTGTCGGTACCTTGAGCATTAGCAGCACAGGTTTGTTGACCTTCACACCAGACGGCAATTACGTTGGTCCGGTGCCTTCGGTGACTTACACGGCCCAAGGCGCTGGTTCTGAAAAAGTATCTTCATCGGTGGCCATCAGCATCACCCCTCTCAACGATGCACCCTCAGGCACCAACGACGCCATCACCATCGAAAAAAATACCGCGGCGATTTTGACGCTGGGTGATTTTGGAACGTTCAGCGATGTCGATGGTGATGTTTTTTCGGGCATCAAGGTCACGACCCCTCCAGCGGTTGGAACGCTCAAGTACAACAACGGCACGGCTTGGGTTGATGTGACGTTGAACCAAACCATCAGCGCGGCAGACATTGCCGCGGGAAAACTCAAATTCACCCCAGTCACCGACGCTGTCGGCAGTAACCACGCCACCGTTGGGTTTGAGGTGTTCGACGGCACCACTTACAGCAGCAGCGCCTACACATTGACCGTCAACGTGATCGACAGTGTGGCGGCGAGCGTCGGCAGCCCCCCAGTGAACACCGTGCCTGGTGCTCAAACCCTATCTGATTACCAGACCCTTGCTTTCACAGGCTTGTCGGTGAACGATGCCGACAACGACATCACCAGCACCACGCTCACCGCGGCCAACGGCACGCTCGCCGTGACCGGTGCCGGTGCTTCAGGAACAGGAACGGCCAACAATCCGCTGGTGCTCACCGGCAACAAAGCCACGATCGACGGTTTGTTGGCCACCTTGGTCTACACCCCATCGCCCAATTTTTCAGGAGCTGATGTGATGCGCATGCACACATCGGATGCGAACGGCAACACCGATACGGACTTTGTCAACATCACGGTTAACACAGACAGTCGGGCGCTGACGGTTGATGGAACCATGGTCAACGAAGCTTCACCCTATGTGTATTTCCAAGTCACAGGCGTTGCAGGACAAAAGGTTGCGCTTGATCTGTCGACCACGGGCGTCGGTGCTGGACATGCGATTGAGGGCCTTGATCATCTGCCGAATTTGTCTTACTTCAATGGTGCGACTTGGATTTCATACACAGGCGGCTTGGTGACGGTGCCAGCAGGCAACAACTTGCTGGTCCGAACGGGTGTTCTGCAAGACGGACTCAACGAGGGTGCCGAGACGCTCAAATTGATTGCCACCAACACCGCAGGGACCAATTCAGAAGGCGTCAGCACCATCAAAGACGACGGAACGGGCAGCATTTTTTTGGGCAACAACAGCTTCACGGCCGACACCAGCGGCACAGGATTCCCTGCGCGCCTGGATGATGACCGTCCGATCGGTGTCAACAACATTGCGGTGAACGAGGCCTCCGAATGGGCCATGTTCACGGTTTCTGGCGCCTCTGGCCAAGTCCTTGGCCTGTCCCTATTGGACGGTACCGCTCAAGTTGGCAATGGAAGCCCATCCGACGGCAGTGAAGATTACAGCCCCACCATGGAGTACTGGAATGGCAGCACATGGGCGGCTTACAACGGCACTTCTGTGACGCTTGCAGGCTCTACTTTGCTGGTTCGCACAGCCGTCCACAACGACAACGTTTACGAAGGTCAGGAGGCCTTCCGTTTGGCCGTGACCAAGCTCAGCTCCGGCAGAACGGTTCACGGTACCGCCAGCATTTACGACGACGGAACCGGCAGTATTTTTGCGTTTGACAACAACAACGATGGTACGGCCACCATCACCACAGGACCTGGCACTGGCTTCGATGATGACAGGACTTTGAGCATCAACAGCCCCTTGGTCAACGAATCATCCCCCTATGCGATCTTCACATTGACAGGTCCATCTGGACAAACAGTCAGCCTGCAATTGCAAGATGAAAGCAACAACGGCACCGTCGCCGGTCGTGCGAACATCTTGGAAAACCAAACCCTCAAAATTTGGGATGGTTTTGCCTGGGCCGATTACGAACCCAGCAACTTGCCCACGTTCGATGGCAACGGAAAGATCTTTGTTCGCGTTGACATTCAAGCGGAACAAGAAACCGCTGCCGAAGGTGCTGAAACCTTCAAGCTTCAAGCTACTTTGACGGGGCGCACGACGACGGTAACGGGTACCGCCACGATCATCGACGACGGAACGGGTAGCAAGTATCCAGGGACTTTTAACGCGGGTTCATTGGTTGTTGACAACACCAACTTGGATGACGATTCTTCGCCCAGCATCAATGTCACCGCATACGGGCCCGTGAATGAGAACTCCAGCTACGCCATGTTCACCGTGGTCGGCAGTGTTGGTCAAACCCTGAATTTGAGCAACAGCAACGGTACCGCCAGCTTGGCTGCAGATGCTTTGATTGAGTTCTCTTACGACGGCATCAACTGGAGCACGTACAGTGCCACAGGCGCCGTGCTCAAGCCCCTCGTCCCCGCCAATGCAACCGTCTACGTGCGCGTCACCATCACCAGCGAATCCGATGCGGTGTCAGAGGGCAGTGAAACATTTTCTTTGGTGGCCACCGACGCCAATGCACCCAGTGTTTCTGGCAGCGCTCAGACCAGCATCGTTGACAACGGAACCGGTCGGCGGTATGGGCCAAACATGCCCAGTGGTGTCCCTGCAGAAAGCAGCGCAGACCTTGACGACGACCGCGCACCCAACAACAGCAATAACCGCAACGTTCCTCCACAGCCGCAGAACCGACGTTCAGCGCCGACAGAGAGCTCAGCTGCCCCAACGCCGCCAAGCAACGAACCGGCTCGGAGCCCTGAACGCCCAGTACCGGCTGATCCAAACCCCAATACTCGACAAGAACCCGTCTTCAACTCTGCGCTTCAGTCGCCAGCATCGTCTGCACCGGTAGGGCCTGCCACATCCAATGGATCCAGCAACTCTGCTGAGATGGTGGCGCCTACCACACCAAACAATGCAGGCTCAGGTTCTCCGCCGCCCTTACCCAACGCACCCAGAGCCAGCAGCCCCGAAGCCACCAGACCCACCCCGGACGCCATCACCAGTGGCGCTGGCTATCAGATACCCGTGATCGACAGCACCAAGCAAGGTTTGTCCATTTTGCGAGGCATCACCGATCAAGTGGTTGAGTCGACCGGTGTTGCCACGAAGATCAGTTTGCCCTTTGATGCCTTTGTTCATACCGACAAGAACGCGGTGATCGCATTGGAAGCCAAGTTGGCCGACGACGCTCAATTACCCAACTGGGTTCGTTTTGACCCTGCCACAGGCGTCTTCGAAGTTGTTCCACCGGAGGGATTTGTGGGCAAATTGGATTTGAAGGTGGTGGCAAGGGATGACAAGGGGCAAGAGGTCACTGCCATTTTCCAAATGTTCATTGGACAAGAGGCGGAAACACGACCTCAAAGCCGCGAGAGCTTGAGCGAAAAATTGCGCATGGCAATCAAGCGACCTCTGATATCGGTCAAAGTGGTGGATGTTCAACGGGCGGTACCTGATCCAATGGTCAAAGCGCCAGTCCCAACCAAGAATGATGCAGCGGTGGTTTGAGTCGCGCTTGAGGTATGGACAAAGATTGGGCTTCAACCCTTTGGCAACTGGTGCAAAAAGCCACTCAGGCCGAGTCGGACCGAGAACTGGGGTTCCTGTGGGTCAATGAGTCATTGGCCCTGACAGATTACCGTCAATCGGCCCTTTGGTTTGAACAAGAGGGCCTGTGGTGCCTGTCTGGGGTGGTTCAAGTTGATGCGAACGTTCCCTACGCCCAGTGGCTAAGCCGTGTATTCGAACACTTGCAGCAAGAACCACAGTCGAGCCCTCGGGTATTGACCGCCAGTGATCTTCCCGCGGACTTGGCGTTGCAATGGAAAGAATGGTGGCCACGTCATGCGTTGTGGTTGGGCTTCGACCGCACTCGTGGTTTAAAAGGCGCGGGTCTCATGGCAAGGGAAGAGCCTTGGTTGCCTGCTGAAGTCGAACAGCTTGATAGTTGGACCCAACTCTGGTGCCGAACGTTTGAGGTTTTGCACACCCCTCGTCGAAAGCGCCTGAGCGCTTGGCGACAAGCTTGGGCTCAATGGTGGTCTTGGAAACCACAAAGACCTTGGTGGCGGCAACACCGCTTGGGTATGGTGTCTTCGATTTTGGCTTTGCTCTTTTGGCCAGTGAAGCTGACGGTTTTGGCTCCCGGTGAATTGGTTCCAGCCCATCCTGTGGTCGTGCGTGCGCCCTTGGAGGGCATCATCGATCGTTTCTTCGTTCAACCCAACCAGAACGTTGAAGTTAATCAAGCACTTTTTGGGTTTGATGAGGTGGTTCTGCAATCCAAGATCGATGTGGCGCAGCAGGCTTTGAACGTCGCGTTGGTGGATTACCGACAGACTAACCAGCAAGCTTTGAACGATGTCAAGGCCAAAACCCAACTGGGTTTGTTGATTGGAAAAATTGAGGAGCGAGAAGCGGAAATCGCTTTTCTTGAAGATCAGCTTATGCGTGCCCGGGTGGTCGCACCGCAAGCGGGTGTGGTGCTCATGGACGATCCTTCGGAGTGGGTGGGTCGACCCGTGAAGACGGGTGAGCGAATCTTGCGAATTGCCGCTCTCAGCGACGTAGAGGTTGAAGCGTGGTTGCCCATGGCTGACTCAGTCCCCCTCAAGCCTGGGGATGAAGTGGTTCTGTATTTGAACTCGAGTCCCTTATCACCGGTTCAGGCCAAGCTCCGTTATTTGGCGTTTGAGGCAGTCCCCAGACCAGATGGTCAGTTTGCATACCGCGTCAGGGCTCAGTTGACAGAGCCAACGCCGCACCGTGTCGGTCTAAAAGGCACAGTCAAGTTGCAAGGTCGATGGGTGCCTTTGTCGTATTGGGTGATGCGGAGACCCATCGCAACCGCTCGTGCCTATCTGGGGTGGTGACGATGGCGTTGCCTCCTCTTCGCCAAGAATTGGACTTGCTGCCTGGGCCCACCTTGCCCGATGGACAACCCAGTTGGAACTTGCACGATCCCGTTCGCAACTTGTTTTTTCGGATCGATTGGCCATCGCTCGAAATCCTTCAGCGTTGGGACATGGGTGATGCTTCCAGAATTGCCCAAGACATCGAAGCTCAAACCACTTTGTCCATGGATGCACAAGATGTGGAAGTCTTGTTGCAATTTTTGACCCAAAACCAATTGATCCAAGCCGCAGGGGTGACCTCGGCCGCAAAAATGGCTGAGCGCCTCAGCCAAATCCAAGGCACTCCGCTGAAATGGTTGCTGCACCATTACTTGTTTTTTCGAATTCCATTGGTCAAACCCGATGCTTGGTTGACTCGTTGGCTACCTGTTGCCCGAACCTTGGGTGGCGTAACGTTTCGTTGGCTAACAGCCTTGGTGTTTTTGTTGGGTGGTGTACAGGTAGCGCGAAATTGGGATGTTTTCCGTGCTTCTTTGTTGGATACCTTGAGCTTAGAAGGCGCTGTGGCCTATGCCTTGGCCTTGTTCTTCGTCAAGTTGATGCATGAGTTGGGGCACGCTTTTGTCGCGAAACACCATGGTTGTCGAGTTCCGGCCATGGGGGTGGCTTTTTTGGTGATGTGGCCCATGCCTTACACAGACACCAACGAAACTTGGCGTCTGACACAACACCGAAAAAGGATGGGTGTTGCCATGGCAGGCATTGCCACCGAATTGGTGATCGCAGTGTGGGCCACATTGGCGTGGTCATTTTTGCCAGATGGGGCGGTGAAATCGGCGGCCTTTTTTCTGGCCACTACCAGCTGGGTGGCAACCTTGGCCATCAACGCCAGTCCGTTCATGCGTTTCGATGGTTATTTCATTCTCAGCGACGCTTTGGACATGCCCAACCTGCACAGCCGTAGCTTCGATTTGGCGCGATGGAAACTGCGTGAGTGGTTGTTTGGATTGAATGACCCCGCTCCCGAGGTCTTTTCGCAGGTCAAAACACGACTGATGATTGCTTTTGCCTGGGCGACCTGGGTTTACCGTTTGGTTTTGTTTTTGGGCATCGCCGTACTCGTTTATTTTTTCTTTTTCAAGCTGCTGGGCCTGTTGCTTTTCGCGGTTGAAATCTTGTGGTTTATCGTTTACCCCATACGTTCTGAGTTGAGAATTTGGGTCAAAGAGTGGCCTCGCATCAAACAAAAACAACGCAGCAGAAGCTCCTTGTTGCTCCTGATTTTGGGCGTGGTTGTGTTGAGCATTCCGTGGCCCAGTCGCATCGGTGTCAAAGCCCTTTTGGTGCCGCAGCAGATGATGGTTGTCACCGCGCCAGCCGCTGCTCGAATCGAAGCCTTAAATGCAAAACATGGCGCTTTGCTTAAGGCTGGCGAGCGTATTGTGGATATGTGGGTACCTGAATTACAAGCACGTGAATCGATTTTGCAATCCAAATTGGCTCAGCAAATCCAAGCCTCTGGTGTGTCAGGTTTTAACGACGAACTTCGAAAACGGTGGATGGTGTCCGATCAAACCATTGTCTCTTTGACCAGTCAGTTGAATGAGGTTCGTGCCGAAGACAGTTACTTTAGCCCGGAGGCGCCCTTTGACGGTGTTTTTTGGATGGAAGATCCTGACACGCACGCCGATCAATGGATACAAGCTGGCGAACGAATCGGTGTGTTGGTGAATCCACAGGCTGCTTGGCGTGTTGAAACATGGCTTCACGAGGAAGATGTTCGCCGAGTTGAACAGGGTCAATCTGCTTACTTTTATTCAAGTGTCAGTGGAGAAAAACCCATCGAATTGCGCTTGCTCAGCATCGATCAGGACGCTTCACGTCAGTTGGTTAAAAGTGAATTGGCCACCCACCATGGGGGGCATATTTCGGTTCGAAGTTCAGACGGAAGACTTTTCCCTGATAGAGCCATTTACCGTGTGACCTTTGCAATCGTTCCGCAAGATGCCTCGGGCCTCCAACAACAAGCCGTGGGTGATTTGGTGATTCAAGCCCACTGGAGCAGTCCGATGGCACATTACGCCAGGCAAGTGGCCAGTGTCTTGGTGCGAGAAGTTGGTTTTTAGTGGTTTGCCCACTGGCTAAGCCAAAAATGCGGCAGTTTTTGTGTCGAGCTAAAGCCCATGGGTGAGAGAATATCAGTCGTAGCTGATATTGATCTTGAATGGAGCCCCCATGAACCTCACCCGTTTGACTGTCACCGTCTTGACCAGCGCCGCGCTCTTGGCCGCTCCCATGGCCCACGCCGACAACCAAGCGATCGCCACCGATGAAATGGAAGCCTATTTGGAATTTGTGGACTACGGCGGCGGGGTGATCTTTGCCGAGCAGATCCCCAAAGACGAGTGGCCCAAGATCTTCGTGATCGACGCGCGCGACGCGGGCCAGTTCGCCAAGGGCCACATCCCCGGCGCGATCAACATGGACTGGCGTCAGGTGCTCGCCAAGCGCAACACCATCCCCAAAGACAAGTCCGTTCTGATTTACTGCAACACCGGTTCGCTGTCGGCACAAGCCGGTTTTGCTTTGCGCGTGGCGGGTTGGGAGAACGTGCGCATCTTGCAAGGCGGCATGGAGGAGTGGAAGGCCAAGGGCGGTTTTGACGCCGCGGCCAAAGCCACGGCACCGGCCAAGCACTGAGTGCTGGGTGTCAGAGCAGCAGCGCGCCCACTGCGCCTGCACTCAACACCACCGTCCACGCGGGCCAGCGGCCCCACATCAAAGCCACGCCGCTCAAGAGCGCCACCCACCCTTGCGGCCACGAGCCTGCACCGTGTTGGCTCACCAAGCCAATGAGCGTGACCAAGAGCCAAGCCACCACGGCAGCGTTGGCGCCCATCAAGGCGCTTTGGATGGCGGCGTGACGCCGCAGCGAGCCCCAAAACGGCAACACCCCCAAGAGCCACAAAGCACCAGGGGCGAACACCGCCAACAGCGAGGTTAAGGCACCGGCCCCGCCCAAGGCTGCACCATCGGCGCCGGGCATCACCGCACCGGCAAAGGCCGCAAAGGTGAACAGCGGGCCGGGCACCGCTTGTGTCGCACCGTAACCGGCCATGAAGGTGGCGGCGTCCGCGCCGCTGGGCCCCACCAACTCGGCTTGTAGAAAAGGCAAGACCACGTGCCCGCCGCCAAAGACCCAAGCCCCGGCGCGAAAACAAGCATCCGCCAACGTCACGAGTGCTGCGCCACTGTGGTGCACCCACACCGGGCCCCACAACAAACCCAAGGCCAACAAGCTCAAGGCCCACACACCGGTGCGGCGCGAGACGCGCAGCGGCCAGTCGCCCATGGCACTGGTGTGCGGTGGTGGGTTGAACCAAACGCCCGCGAGCGCCCCGAAAGCGATGACGGCCATGCCCGCCCACACCATGGGCGGCGCGAGCAGCAAGGTCACGGCACACACGAACATGAGGATTTGTCGGCGGCGGTCGGGGCACAGCGTGCGCGCCATGCCCCAGGTGGCGTGGGCCACCACGGCCAAGGCGGCCGCGGCCAAACCTTGAACGGCGCCTTGGAGCAGGGGGCTGGAAGCGCCGCCGTGCAAGAGGCCCATGGCCACCGCGAACAGGATGAGGGCCGAAGGCAGGGTGAAGCCCAACCAAGCCGCCAACAAACCAGGCATGCCTGCACGCATGAGGCCCAGGGCCATGCCCACTTGGCTGCTGGTGGGGCCAGGCAAAAACTGGCACAGGGCCACGAGCTCAGCGTAGGCGCTATCGTTCAGCCAACGCCGACGCAGCACGAATTCGTCGCGGAAAAAACCGAGGTGGGCCACTGGCCCGCCGAACGAGGTCAGGCCCAAGCGGAGAAAAATGGTCAGTATCGACCACGCGCTGGCGCGTGTCTGACTCACTTGAATTGGTAGTGATCGCGGTTGAGCACCGCGGCCACGGCGGTGACTTCCTCAGGGAACATTTGAAAGTTCAGCATGCTGTTGCACTGCTCGACCATGCCACGCAAGAGGCCAGCGTTGTTGATGCGACCCGCGGGTTTGTAGATGGCACTGCCGTCACCGCCGACTTTGGTGGCGTGGCATTGCGAGCATTTGTTTTGCTCGATGAGTTGTTCGCCGAGCTTGAGGTCAGCACCTTTGAAAATATCAGCCCCTTGGGCCAAGGCTTGTGAGCTGAACCACGCGCCGGCGATCACCAAGGCCGACACGGCCAACCACCGCCAGCGGCGGGCGTGTGAGGTGGGCAAAGCTTGGGCTTGTAGTCGGCGCTGTGTCATGGTGAAGCTCCTGTGAGGTTGACGATGAAACCATTGTGCCCATAAATGGCGAGTGAGATCGGTGTCAGCGGCGAGAGGGCTTGGCTTCCCTGGGGCGATGGTCAAACAACCACTGTTTGAAGGCCTGCGCGGCCGGCGATAAGCGCTTGCCGCGCGGGTAGACCACCTGCCAACGTCGGATAAGGGGAAAGCCCCTGACGTCGAGTTGCACCAGTTCGCCCAGCGCCAGTTCCGAGACCACGGTGGTGGCCGATAACACGGCCAAGCCCAAGCCACCCGCCACGGTTTGTTTGATGGCTTCGTTGCTGCCAACCTCCAGACGGTTGATGGCGCTGAAGCCTTGCTCGGCAAAAAACCGTTCCATGGTCAGGCGCG
>CAZNWS010000022.1:0-12121 GCA_964576495.1 uncultured Hydrogenophaga sp.
CGTCAGATCGAAGCCGCACGCCGTGCGATTTCCCGTCACGTCAAACGTGGCGGTCGTATCTGGATCCGCGTGTTTCCCGATAAGCCTATTTCGAACAAGCCTGCTGAAGTCCGTATGGGTAACGGCAAGGGCTCGGTCGAGTACTACGTTGCTGAGATCCAGCCTGGCAAGGTGCTTTACGAGATCGTGGGCGTGCCCGAGCAACTCGCTCGTGAAGCCTTCAGCTTGGCAGCCGCCAAATTGCCTTTGCGCACC
Organism: uncultured Hydrogenophaga sp.; assembly: GCA_964576495.1. Lineage (GTDB taxonomy): Bacteria > Pseudomonadota > Gammaproteobacteria > Burkholderiales > Burkholderiaceae_C > Hydrogenophaga. The sequence continues at coordinate 256 of CAZNWS010000022.1, forward strand.
ACGTTCGTGACGCGCATGTTGGGTCAGTGATTCAGGAGGAACACACAAGGAAAACCGCTGAATTGCGCCAAAAAGATACCGCCGGCTTGAAAGAAGAAGTGAAATCCTTGCAAAAGGCCCACTTCGGCTTGCGCATGCAAAAAGCCACGCAACAACTGACCAACACCACCGTGTTGGGCCAGACCCGCCGCGCGATTGCACGCGCCAAAACCATCATGGTCGAGCAGCAACGCGCTGCCGCCAAATAAGGAGCGAACCCATGACGGAAGCTAAAACATCCCTCAAGCGCACCTTGATTGGCAAGGTGGTCAGTGACAAGCGTGCCAAAACCGTGACGGTCTTGGTCGAGCGTCGCGTCAAGCACCCGCTGTACGACAAAATCGTTGCCAAGTCGAGCAAGTACCACGCGCACGACGAAAACAGCGAATTCAAGATGGGCGACGTGATCGAAATCACCGAAAGCCGTCCGCTGTCGCGCACGAAGAACTGGGTCGTATCCCGCTTGGTTCAAAAAGCCAGCGTGGTGTAAGGCCAGCCGGCTGGTCCGGTGCACGCAATGAAAAAGCGATCGATAATTCGATCGCTTTTTTGTTTTTGAGCCCATCATTTTTAGGAGCGCACATGATTCAAGTTGGAGACAAGATTCCCGCCACCACCCTGATGGAGTACATCGAGGTTGAGGGCAATGGTTGCAGCGTCGGCCCCAATGCCGTGGACATCAAAGCCGCCAGTGCGAGCAAAACGATTGCTTTGTTTGCGTTGCCAGGCGCATTCACACCCACTTGTTCGGCCAAACATGTTCCGGGCTATATCGAGCAATACAGTGCACTCAAGGCCGCCGGGGTGGATGAAATCTGGTGCGTCAGTGTCAACGATGCGTTCGTGATGGGTGCTTGGGCCCGAGAACTGGGCACAGCCGGCAAAGTGCGCATGTTGGGCGACGGTAGCGCTGAATTCGCCAAGGCCACAGGTTTGACATTGGATTTGACCGCGCGCGGCATGGGTTTGCGAAGCAACCGCTATTCAATGCTGGTCAAGGATGGTGTGGTCAGAAGCCTCAACGTGGAAGCGCCAGGCAAATTCGAGGTTAGCGACGCTGTCACACTCTTGGCACAAGCCAAGGGTGTGTAATCCGTATCACAGCGCCCGTTTGAGGTAGTGGGCGCCTGGCAAGGGGCTTAGGTGATAAGGTGCTGTTTCGACAAAACCCATCTCTTGGTACAAGTCCCGAGCCGTTTCCATGTCGCTGAGCGTGTCCAGCAAAATGGTGTTGTAGCCAGCAACCTGTGCTTGCGTGAGGATGGCTTCCACCAATCGTCGGCCCAAACCCAAGCCTCTGAATGCGGGCCTAACAAACAGGCGCTTCATCTCGCAAGCATTGACATGATCACTCAAGGGCAGCGGTTGGAATGCGCAGCATCCGGCGGGTGAACCGTCCACGCGGGCCATCAAAAATACGCCACCTGGCGGTGTGTAGTTTCCCGGTAACTGGACCAGTTCCTGTTCGAAATGTTGAAAGCTCAGGTCCACCGCGATATCGCTTTGGTAGTCGAGCAACAAGGCTCGTGCTTCATCGATGTCGGCTGGTGACAAAGGGTGAATATCGATCACAGGGGGGATGGACATAATGATGGGTCAAGGCAAAGGCGTGAGCCACCAGACCAAAGTCAAGCAAGTCAACCAAATCAGCAGGGCCAAGACACGCTTGGCGGAAGTGTCGTTGCTCGAGGTGGACATGGGCGACAGCAGCTTGTCACCGTGAATCATGGCCGGTACCAAGGACTGGCGGCGAATCCAACGGTAAAAAGCGATGGCCAGCAGGTGCAGTGCAATCAGTGCCAGGAGCAGAAATTTGCCGATGGTTTGATGGTGGTGTGTGGCCCAAGCCACCCAATCGCTGCTGAACAGCGATGACCATGGGCCGTAGAAAGCGATCTCGTCATCGCTGATCAAGCCAGTGAATACCTGGGTCAGCAGGACAGCCAAAAAAGCCAAAACCGACAAAGCCCCAATCGGGTTATGGCCGACAGCAGGTGGGGTTTGCCCGCGCCAGTAGCGCCAAATGCTCACAGGTCCACGAACAAAATTCACAAACCGAGACCAGTGACCGCCCGCGAACCCCCAAGCCAAACGGAACAGCAGCAAACTGAAAACGAGCTGACCTAAGCGGTAGTGCCACTCGATCCAAAGACCGCCGATGTTACCTGTGATGATGAGGCCGATCACGCAAGCGACCAACGTCCAGTGAAAGAGGCGAGTGGGTAAGTCCCACACGCGCACACGAGCTTTCATGCAAAATCCCAAACAGTGTGAAAACACCTCTTTGTACATCAACCGGAGACCCTATGAAAAAAAACCTGCAATCGGCCGCACTGATCGTTGCGATCGCGCTCGCCACGCCGGCCATGGCCCAGTTCAAAAATGCCGAAGACACCATCAAATACCGTAAGTCAGTGTTTGCGGTGATGGGTCAACACTTCAGCCAAATCGGCGCCATGGTCAATGGACGTGTGCCTTTTGATGCGCAAAAAGCCAAAGAGGATGCCGCTTTGGTGATGAGCTTGGGGCGGTTGCCTTGGAGGGCGTTTGGGGCTGACACCGATCTGGGGGATACCAAGGCCAAACCTGAAATTTGGCAAGAGCAAGCCAAATTCAAAGCTGCTGCCGATAAGGCCATGGGCGAATTGAGCAAGCTGGAAGCTGCGACCAAAACCGGCAACATTGATCAAATCAAAGCGGCGTTTGGTGCAGCGGGACAGAGTTGCAAGGCTTGCCACGACGCTTACCGCGGCAAGTAAAGGCTCAGGCGCTGGTCAAGAGACGGTCGAGCAATTGATGCAGCGATTGGAAATCGGGCTCACCCACATAGCGTTTAACGATGCGACCTTGTCGGTCAACGATGAATGTGGTGGGGGTGAGTTTGATGTCGCCCCATACCTTGGCCAAGTGACCAGTATGGTCCAGAGCCACTTTGAAGGGTAATTGACGCGATTGGGCAAAATTCAATACCCAAGCAGGTTGGTCGTAACTCATGGCCACGGCCACCGTTTCAAAACCACGGTCTTTGAATTTCTGGTGGGTCTCAATCAGGGCAGGCATTTCTTTTACGCACGAAATGCAGGTCGTGGCCCAAAAATTGACCAAGGTCACCTTGCCTTGCAGCGCTTGACTGGACATGCGCGTGCCATCAATCAACAAGTAATCGGCTTGGGGAGCGTTGTTTTGGCCAGAGCAGGCCGACAGGCCTAGGCTGGAGAAACCTGCGGCAGCTAGGGCAGAAAAACAGGCTTGGCGACGGGTCAAATTCAAAAGAGCAGTTGAGGTCATGGTGCGTACAACAATGATGAATACAGAGCCGAGCGTGGTGATAAAAGTTCCTGAAGAGTCCATCCTATTGTGCGTCAATCTGCAGCGCTGTGCCGCAAGGTGGTGGCTGTGTTTGGCTGTGTTGCTGGCCGCTTGCTCCCCCAGTTTCAATTGGCGGACATGGACAGCCGAGGGGGTTCCATTGCAAGCCATGATCCCCTGCAAACCGGATGTGGCCCAAAGAACCGTGAGCTTGGGAGGTGCAAGTGCCGAGTTGAACTTGCACAGTTGCGATAACGCTGGGTTGCGATTTGCTTTGGCTTGGTTGGCAGTACCTTCAACGGTGGATGCACTGTCGGTCATGACCCAATGGCAAAAAGCCAGTGCACAATCCCTCAACAGCCAGAGGCCGGCGGTACCGATGGAGGGGCCCATGGTCCGTGGTGCGACCCAAACCGCATGGTGGCAGTTGCAAGGTCAAGATCATCGTGGCCAAGCGGTGCTCAGCCAAACCGTTTACTTCACCGATGGTCAACGGGTCTACCAAGCAGCGGTGTATGGCCAGCCTTGGGATGAACTGGTATTGGCGCCGTTTTGGGAAGGCTTGAAGCTGCCATGACCCCCATCGACACGCTGGAACCATGGCTTACCGTGGGCAAGGTCCTCGACGGTCCCGGTGGCAGGGCTCGATAGGTCGCTAAACTCATGGGTATGAACGGCATTCTCATCATCGCCCACGCGCCGCTGGCATCGGCTTTGCGCGCTTGTGCTTTGCATGTGTTTCCCGATTGCAGCGAAGGTATTCTCGCTTTGGACGTGCCCCCGAACGAGCCACCAGAAAATACCTTGGCGCAAGCACGGAACTTGAAACAACAACTCGACACACACAGCACCTTGGTGCTCGTCGATGTGTTTGGAGCAACGCCTTGTAACGTGGCCAACAAGCTCTTGGCGGGAGGACAAACCAAACTCATCACCGGTGTGAATTTGCCCATGTTGCTTCGTGCGGTGTCGTATCGTCATGAACCTTTGGATGCCTTGGTGGCCCGCGCGGTGTCGGGGGCCACACAAGGCGTCATTCCCGTGGCGCCCACCGCGCCCCAAGTGCAACACAGAACCCCGAGCCATGATCCAGTCGAGCGTGACCATCAGCAATAAATTGGGCTTGCATGCGCGAGCCTCGGCCAAGCTCACCAAAACCGCGGGCGGATTTGCCTGCGATGTTTGGATGTCCAGAGGAGACCGACGGGTCAACGCCAAGAGCATCATGGGGGTGATGATGTTGGCTGCGGGCTTGGGCACGGAAGTGGTCATCGAAACCGATGGCGCAGATGAGGCGCAGGCTATGGAGACTTTGTTGGCGCTGATCAACGACAAATTTGGCGAAGGCGAGTAATCATGACGTTCACGGTTCACGGCCAAGCAGTGTCACGAGGGGTGGCCATTGGCCGTGCTGTGATCGTGACATCCAGCCGCGTGGACGTGGCGCACTACTTCATTCAGCCAGAGCAAATCGCACGAGAAATTGAGCGCTTGTGCCAAGCCCGCCAAGTGGTGGTGCAAGACATTGAGCGCACACAAGGGCAGGTTCAAGCCATGTCCGCGGGTAGTGCGCCACCGGAACTCTTGGCATTGCTTGATGTGCACCTGATGCTGTTGCAAGACGAGCAGATGGACCAAAGCGTGCGTCAGTGGATCGAAGAGCGGCACTACAACGCCGAGTGGGCGCTGACCGCTCAGCTCGAGGTGGTGGCCCGCCAGTTCGATGAAATGGACGACCCCTATTTGCGCGAACGCAAGGCCGATGTGGAGCAGGTGGTGGAGCGGATGCTTCGGGTCTTGCAAGGCAACGCTTCACCCGTGATGCCGCCTGTTTTGAATCCTCATGCCACGGCCTTGGCGCACCGCGAAGATCCGTTGGTTTTGGTGGCGCACGACTTGTCGCCAGCCGACATGCTGCAGTTCAAACAGAGCGTATTTGCCGGGTTTGTGACCGATGTGGGTGGCAAAACCAGTCACACGGCCATCGTGGCACGCAGCATGGACATTCCCGCTGTGGTGGGTGCGCGCGCAGCAAGCCAATGGGTTCGCCAAGACGATTGGGTGATCATCGATGGTGACGCCGGCGTGGTCTTGGTCAACCCATCGCCCGCCATCTTGGATGAGTACGCGGTCAAGCAGCTCGCGGGCGAGCGCGAACGCGAGCGCTTGGCTCGGCTCAAGCACACCCCGTCGGTGACTTCGGATGGTCAGCGCATAGAACTGCTGGCCAATATCGAACAGCCGGCAGATGCTGCTGCTGCGCTGAAAGCGGGCGCCGTGGGCGTGGGTTTGTTCAGAACTGAGTTTTTGTTCATGGGGCGTAATGGACAGTTGCCAGACGAAGAAGAGCAGTACCGCGCGTATGTGGCCACCCTTGAGGGCATGCAAGGCATGCCAGTGACGATTCGAACCGTTGATGTGGGCGCCGATAAGCCCCTGGATCGTCCAATGACCCGGGCAGGCGAAGAGCACCTTAACCCGGCTTTGGGCCTACGGGCGATTCGATGGTGTTTGGCCGAACCTGCTATGTTTCTGGTGCAGTTGCGCGCCTTGTTGCGGGCAGCAGCACACGGTCAGGTGAATGTGTTGGTGCCTATGCTGGCCCATGCCAGTGAGATTCAGCAAACCTTGGGCTTGCTGAAGAGAGCCCGGGAGGAATTGGATGCCCAAGGTGTGGTCTATGGCTCCGTTCGATTGGGGGCCATGATCGAGGTGCCCGCAGCGGCACTGACCCTGCCGTTGTTTTTGAAACATTTCGATTTTTTGTCGATTGGCACGAATGATTTGATTCAGTACACCTTGGCCATCGACCGAGCCGATGAAACCGTCTCTCACCTCTACGACCCCTTGCATCCAGCGGTGTTGCATTTGATCGCTGACGTGATTGCGCAGGGCAAAGCCCAGGGTAAGCCGGTGAGCGTGTGCGGAGAAATGGCCGGTGATATCGCCATGACGCGCCTCTTGCTGGGTTTGGGGCTGCGCAGTTTTTCGATGCATCCTTCACAAATTTTGTCGGTCAAACAACAAATTTTGAGAAGCGATGCTCAGCGGCTCAGCTTGTGGGCCAACAGTGTTCTGGAGGCCGACGACCCTGCATCCTTGATGAACGATTGACGGTCTCGATCAGTGGCTTGTTGCACCACTGGTGAACCACTGGCCAATCAAGGCACGTTCTTCTTCGGTGATCCCAGTGGTGTTGTTCATGGGCATTTGTCGTGTCACCACGGTTTGCTGATAGATCGATTGCGCATGCTGTCGTACCCAGTTTGGCGAATCCAAGCGAATGCCCTTGGATTGAAGTGCTTCGCCGTGGCACAAAACGCAACGCTGTTCCACCACTTGGTTGACCTGCTGAAAACTCACCACGGCTGGCACAGCCAGAGGGGCTGACGGAGCAGGGCGCATCCAAGCGATGAGTGCGATCAACAAGGCTACGCCCAGCACAGCAAAGGGCCATGGGTTCTTGGCGCGGCCATGGTGCCACCCGTGACGCTGTACAAAAAACTGTCGGATCAACGCACCGGCCAACATCAGCACAAACAACACCACCCAGTTATGTTCGGCGGTGTAGAGAAAGCTGTAGTGGTTACTCAACATCGCGATGATGACCGGCAGCGTGAAGTAGGTGTTGTGTACGCTGCGCTGCTTGCCGCGTTTGCCGTGGATGGCCAGCGCGTCGGCGTCGTAGGGTTGACCGGAGGTCATGGCGGACACCACGGATTTTTGTCCGGGAATGATCCAGAAGAACACGTTGGCGCTCATGGCGGTGGCGATCATGGCCCCCACCAACAAAAAAGCCGCGCGTCCAGCAAAGAGCTCACACGCCAGCCATGACGCAAAGGCCACCACCAGGATCATCACGCCCGCAACGATGGCCTCGCCGTTTTTCTTGAAGCCGAAGACGCGGCACACCCTGTCGTATACCAGCCAAAAGCCCACCAAAAACCCCAGTGACGTGACGATGGCCGCGGCGGGAGACCAGTCGAAGACCGTTTTGTCGATCAAAAACGTACCGGCGTTGAACAGGTAGAGCACCGTGAACAACGCAAAGCCGCTGAGCCAGGTGGAGTAGCTTTCCCAATAAAACCAGTGCAATTTGCTGTGGATTTTTTTGGGGGCCACCATGTACTTTTGTGGGTTGTAGAACCCGCCACCATGCACGGCCCACATCGCGCCGTCCACGCCCTTGTCCAACAAGTCTGGTGAGGTGGGTTTGAGCAGGTTGTTGTCCAAAAAGACAAAGTAGAACGATGAGCCGATCCAGGCTATCGCGGTGATCACGTGCAGCCAACGCAAGAGCAGGTTGGCCCAGTCCAGAAGATACGCTTCCATACCAGCAGTCTCCAACCTGCTCACCACCGCGGGCGCTGTGAGCAGTCATGGGTCGCGAACAAAAGACGAGGGTCTTTGGCGCCGCTGCGACCGGTGTTCAGATTGTATACAGATGCATCAACAGTTGCGCGGCCACACTGGCCCCAATCACTGCAGGGGCTTTGCCGGTGATCCCAGGTAAACCAATTGGGCAGGTGATGCGTTGCAGTTCGGCGTCGCCAAAGCCGCGTTCGCGCAAGCGCCGCGAAAACGTGGCCCATTTGGTTTGACTGCCGATCAAGCCGACAAAGGGCAGGTCGTTTCGCTCACGTTGACGCAGCAAACAGGCGGCCACGATGTCCAGGTCTTCGGCGTGCGAAAAACTCATGATCAATACCCGTGACTGTGGGGCAATGTCCCGCACCGCTTGGTGTACAGGGTCTGAGTATTCGCCGCGGGTTTGGTGGGGCAATTGGTCAGGGAACACCCCATCGCGGCTGTCCACCCAATGCACCGCGAAGGGTAATGGGGCTAAGGCTTGCACAATCGCGTGTCCCACATGACCGCCACCGAACAGGGCCACAGGATGTAAGACGGGCAACAACTGGATGCTTAGGCGGTCCCTGTCTTGGAACGAGATGGGCTCAAAGCGTAATCGCACGCGGCCGCCGCAACATTGCCCCAAGCTGGGCCCCAATGCCACATCTTGCTGCCACGGTTCGGTGGCGGTATGTAGCCGAGCTTGTGCTGAAGCGATGGCGGACCACTCCAAATGGCCGCCACCGATGGTACCGATCACTTGGTCGGCGAAGACGGCCATCCATGCGCCGTTTTCTCGGGGCACCGAGCCCTGCCCCAACTCGACCCAAACCAAGATGGCCGGAGCCTGTTGCAGGCGTTCAACGCAAGCCAGTGCATCACAGGGCGGCTGGTGCATAGAGTGATGGGTCAACTGCCGCGGTAGGTGGCGTAGCTCCAAGGGCTGACCAGTAGAGGGACGTGATAGTGCTGGTCGGCATGGGCGACGCCAAAGTCCAGTGACACGCGGTTGAGGAAGTTGGGCTCGGGGAGCGTTACCCCTTGAGCCGCAAAATAGTCCGCGACATCAAACACCAAGCGGTAGGTGCCCGCTTTCAGGCTGGCGTTGTCGTAGAGCGGGCCGTCGGGGTTGCGCCCATCGTTGTTGAGGGTGAAGGCTTTGACCAAGGTGGCGTGTTCGCCTTCGGTCGTGAAGAGGGACACCGACATACCGGCGGCGGGGCGGCCGTGCATGGTGTCCAAAACATGTGTGCTCAAGCCCATGGGTACTCCTGTTGGATGGTCGACCAAAGTGTATACAGTTTTGGTTTTTATGGCTATCATGAAACCATGGATACAACATCAAGCACCCATGTGATCGTGGAGTCGCTCACGCGAGCGATCGTGGACCATCGTCTTTTGCCCGGCACCAAATTGGCCGAGCAAAAATTGGCCGATCACTTTGGGGTCTCGCGTACCTTGGTGCGCCAAGCTTTGTTTCAACTTTCACAAAATCGGTTGATCCGCATGGAGCCGGCTCGGGGGGCTTTTGTGGCTTCACCCTCGGTAGAAGAAGCCAAACAGGTGTTCGCTGTGCGACGCATGCTGGAGGCTGAAATGACCAGGGCTTTTGTCCGACAGGTAACCCCGCCCAAGATCAAGGCGCTTAAGGCGCACTTGGCTTTAGAGCGCAAAGCCGTGGCCAGCCCAGATGTCTCTGGTCGAACCGAGATCTTGGGAGATTTTCACGTCCGCATGGCAGAGCTCATGGGCAATCGGGTGCTTGCCGACATTTTGGGTGATTTGATTTCTCGGTGCGCCCTCATCACCCTTATGTACCAAAGCACTTTGGCTGCAGAGCACTCGACCGATGAGCACGTTGAGATTGTCAACGCCTTGGCTAAAAAGGACGAGGCCTTGGCCGTTCGCTTGATGGATGAGCACTTGCGGCATGTTGAAGCCACCTTGACGTTCGACCGAAAAATTCCCAGTCACGACATTTCACACGCCTTGTCATGAGCCACTACGACACCACCCGGCCTTACCCTCGCGACCTGATCGGCTACGGCCGTGAGGTGCCGCACGCTCAATGGCCCGACGGTGCGCGTGTGGCGGTGCAGTTCGTGCTGAATTACGAAGAGGGTGGCGAAAATTCGGTGCTGCACGGCGATGCCGGCTCCGAGCAGTTCTTGTCGGAGATGTTCAACCCCGCGTCCTTCCCCGATCGTCACATCAGCATGGAAGGTATCTACGAATATGGTTCGCGCGTGGGTGTTTGGCGCATCTTGCGTGAGTTTGAAAAACGCGGTTTGCCGCTGACCGTATTCGGCGTGGCCACGGCGCTGCAAAAACATCCCGAGTTGACCGCCGCCTTTAAGGCCTTGGGCCACGATATCGCTTGCCACGGTCTGAAGTGGATCCATTACCAACACATCGATGAGGACACCGAACGCGCCCACATGGCCCAGGCCATGCAGTTGATTCAAGACATGACGGGTGAACGGCCGCTGGGGTGGTACACGGGCCGTGACAGCCCCAACACGCGCCGCTTGGTGGCCGACTTTGGGGGCTTTGAATACGACAGCGATTACTACGGCGACGACCTGCCGTTTTGGATGAAGGTGAAAAAAACCGACGGTAGCGTGGTGCCGCAGCTCATCGTGCCTTACACCTTGGATTGCAATGACATGCGCTTTGCCTTGCCCCAAGGCTATTCACACGCCGATCCCTTCTTTCAGTACATGAAAGACACTTTCGACGCGCTGTACGCCGAAGGCGACCCGAATGGCGATAACGCGCCCAAGATGATGAGCATCGGCATGCATTGCCGCTTGCTGGGCCGTCCCGGCCGCATCACCGCACTGCAGCGTTTTTTGGACCACATCCAATCGCACGATCACGTCTGGGTGGCTCGGCGCATCGACATCGCTCGCCACTGGAAGGCTGTGCACCCGTTCAAGGAATGACCATGCCCCTCACGTTGGAACAACTCAACCGCGCCAGCCCAGCAGAGGCCGCGAAGATGCTCGACGGTTTGTACGAGCACTCGCCTTGGATTGCCGAACAGGCCTTGGGCGAGCGGCCTTTTCGTTCCTTGGCCCACCTCAAACATGCCATGTGTGTGGTACTTGAGCGGGCTGGTCGCGACGCGCAACTCGGCTTGATCCGCGCCCACCCGGAGCTGGCCGGCAAAGCCATGGTCAGCAAGACCCTCACCGCCGAGTCCACCAACGAACAAACCAAAGCCGGCTTGACCGACTGCTCGCCGCAAGAGTTCGCCAAAATCCAGCAGCTCAACGCCGACTACAACGCCAAATTCGGCTGGCCCTTCATCTTGGCGGTGCGCGGCCCGCGCGGTGTGGGGTTGAACAAGGCACAAATCATCGAGGCGTTTGAGCGGCGCCTGCACGGCCACCCCGATTTTGAGTTGCAGGAATGCCTGCGCAACATCCACCGCATCGTCGAGATTCGCTTGAACGACAAATTCGGCGTGGAGCCCACACTGGGTCAGCGGGTCTGGGACTGGCAGGAAACCCTGGCCCAACACAGTGATCCCGGCTTTGCTGAAAAAGGTCAACTGACCGTGACCTACCTGACCGACGCACACCGAGCTTGTGCGCAACGCATCAGCCACTGGATGAAGGACTGTGGCTTTGACGAGGTCGAGATCGACGCCGTTGGCAATGTGGTGGGACGCTACCACCCCGCCACAGCAGGCGCCAAGTATTTGATGAGTGGTAGCCACTACGACACCGTGCGCAACGGCGGCAAGTACGACGGTCGCCTAGGCATTTTTGTGCCCATGGCCTGTGTGCAGCAATTGCATCTACAAGGCAAACGCCTGCCCTTCGGCATCGAAGTCGTGGGCTTTGCCGAGGAAGAAGGCCAGCGCTACAAAGCCACCTTCTTGGGCTCGGGCGCTTTGATCGGCGACTTCAAACCCGAATGGCTGGACCAACAAGACGCCGACGGCATCACCATGCGCGCGGCCATGCAGCATGCGGGTTTGAGCTTGGACGACATCCCTGCGCTTCGCCGCGATCCCGCCCAATACCTCGGCTTTGTCGAGGTGCACATCGAGCAAGGCCCGGTGCTCAACGAGGTCAATTTGCCCTTGGGTGTGGTCACGTCCATCAACGGCAGCGTGCGTTACCAATGCGAGGTGATCGGCACCGCCAGCCACGCCGGC
>CAZNWS010000023.1:0-11876 GCA_964576495.1 uncultured Hydrogenophaga sp.
GCGCGGCGGCGGATGTGGTGGCGGTCCTCGGCCAGGTTGGCCAAGTGACTGAAGTAGGTGAAGGCCCGAATCACACTGACCGTTTGGTCGTTCGGCAAGGCTTTGAGCAGTTTTTTGAGCTCTTGATCGGCGTTTTCATCGGCGTCGCGGCGAAAGGCCACCGAGAGTTTGCGAATCTGCTCGATCCGCTCATACGTGGCCTTGCCTTCCTGTTGGCGAATCACATCGCCCAAGATGCGGCCCAGCAGGCGGATGTCGTCGATGAGGGGTTGGTCTTTGTTGGCGGCGCGGGAAAGTCGAGGGGTGGCAGAACGCGGTGTGCGGGTCGGCATGGGGGTGGGTGGCCAAAACGGCGCCATGAAGGTGAGAGTGTGGGGTTTTTCCTCATGCTAGCATCCCAAAACCCCGGATTCGTTACCGGCGGGTTACCAAATTCAGCCTTTCTTCATGTCATCAACCCCTTCCCCCGCCTTGCACCTGACCATTGCCACCCGCGAAAGCCGCTTGGCCCTTTGGCAGGCCGAACACGTCAAAGCCTTGCTCGAAGGCTTGGGCCACACCGTGACCCTCTTGGGCATGACCACCCAAGGCGATCAAATTTTGGACCGCAGCCTGTCCAAGGTCGGCGGCAAAGGTTTGTTCGTCAAAGAGTTGGAGTTGGCACTCGAAGAGGGTCGTGCGGACTTGGCGGTGCACTCGCTCAAAGACGTGCCCATGGATTTGCCGCCGGGTTTTGATTTGGCCTGTGTGATGGAGCGCGAAGACCCCCGCGACGCTTGGGTGTCGCCCCATGCCGCGGGCTTGGCCGACTTGCCGCCCCAAGCCGTGGTCGGTACCTCGAGCCTGCGCCGTTTGGTGCTGTTGCGCGATGCCCTGAACGCCATGGGGCGCCAAGACGTGCGCATCGAGCCCCTGCGCGGCAACCTCGATACGCGTTTGCGCAAACTCGACGAAGGTCAGTACCACGCCATCGTGTTGGCCGCCGCGGGTCTCAAGCGCTTGGGTTTGTCCTCTCGCATTCGCCACATCTTCAGCACCGAGGCTTCCTTGCCTGCTGCTGGGCAAGGCGCTTTGGGCATTGAAATTCGTACCGGTCGCGACGACGTGGCCCATGCCTTGGCCCCACTGGTTCACCTGCCCACTTGGTTGCGCGTGGCCGCTGAGCGCACCGTCTCTCGCGCCATGGGCGGCAGCTGCTCCATGCCTTTGGCGGCCTACGCCGATTGGCAAGCCCCGGGCGAATTGCGTTTGGACGCGGCTTGGGGTGAACCCGAGCAGGCCAGCGCCTTGGTGCGTGTGCACCAGAGCGCCTCCGTGCAAACCTTGGCCCAGGCTGAGGCCTTGGGTCTGTCCGTGGCCCAAGCTTTGCGCGCTGGCGGCGCTCGGGGGGCTTGAGCCCTTGGACCCGCGACCCTGCTTGGTGGTCACGCGACCGGCCGAACAGGCGCAGGCGTGGGTGAGGGATTTGTCGGCGCACGGTGTGCACGCGGTGTCCTTGCCGCTCATCGAAACCGTCCCTCCTGACGATGACCACGATCTGCGGCATTGGCGCGAACATTGGCCGCAAGCCGATGCCCTGATGTTCGTCAGTGGTGCGGCGGTGCGCGCGTTTTTTAACGCCATCCCCGTGGCGGCAGCCCATACCAGTACCCGGTTTTGGGCGCCGGGTCCTGGCACGGCAAAGGCCTTGGCCGAGGCCTTGCCGGTCTGGGGTGTGTCCCCCGCGCAGATCGACGCGCCCCCCTTCGAGGCCGAACAGTTCGACTCCGAGGCTTTGTGGGCTGTGGTGCACCCGCAGGTGCGCCTCGGCCACACCGTGGTGGTCGTGGGCGGCGGCGCTGGGCGCGAGTGGTTGGCTGAGCGTTGCGAGGCGGCGGGTGCCAACGTGCACCGCTGTGTGGCTTACGCCCGTCAAGCGCCTCAGCCCACACCCGCTTGGCAGGCCCAATTCGCGCGGGCGCGTCAAAGCGCTTGTGTTTGGCTGTTCAGCAGCTCACAAGCCTTGGAGCACCTCGCCAGCTTGGCGCCCCAAGTCGATTGGTCAGGCCACACTGCGGTGGTCACCCACCCGCGCATTGCACCAGTGGCACAAGCGTTGGGCTTTGACCGCGTGTGTTTGAGCCGCCCCACCGTGACCGATGTGCTCAAGACCCTAGAATCTCAAGACGATGACCGATAACGCAACCCCACCCCCCCCAACGACCTCGCCCAATACGGCGGCTGCTTCCAAGCCTGAACACTCATCCAGCGGACGTGTGTGGGGCATGGTGGCCTTGGTATTGGCTTTGATGGGTTTGGTCTTGGCTGGGCTGCTTTGGCAGCGTTTGAACCTCACGCAAGAAGAACTCGCTCGGCGCAGCCAAGACGCGGGTGTTGAGGCTGGGCTCGCACGGAGCGTGGCCGAGCAAAGCCAACAGCTCACACAAGCTTTACAGGCCCGTTTGGCCCTGGCTGAAGCCCGATTGTCTGAAGTCAGCTTGCAGCGCTCCCAATTGGATGAACTCATGGCCAGCTTGTCTCGTTCGCGTGACGACACTTTGGTGCATGACTTGGGCGCCAATCTGCGTTTGGCTTATCAGCAAGCTCAGCTGACCGGTAACTTGTCGCCGTTGGTGGCGGCCTTGCAGTCGGCCGATGAGCGCATTGCTCGGGCCGCACAACCGCGCCTGAACCCCGTCCAGCGAGCGATCGCTCAAGACTTGGAGCGTTTGCAACGTGCCCCTTTGAACGATGTCGCGGCCGCGGTCGTGCGCATCGACGCATTGAGTCGCCAAGTTGATGGCTGGCCATTGATTCAAGCCCAACTTTCTGAGAAGGCTGAGGTCGCGCCGCTGTTGTTGGCCAGTGTGGGTGATTCGGGTGCAAGCGATTGGATCTCTGGATTTGAGCGGTGGTGGACGCAGCGCTTGGATTGGCTGTGGCAACAGGCCCTTGCTCAGTTCCAAACGTTGGTGCGCATCAGCAGCATCCATTCACCGGAAGCGGCTTTGTTGGCGCCTGAGCAATCTTTCTTCTTGCGGGAAAACATCAAATTGCGTTTGCTCAATGCACGCTTGGCTTTGATGGCCCGACAAGGTGATGTGGTTCGTGCCGATGTGGCGTCGGTACAGGCTTTGTTGCAACGTTACTTTCGCAGCGATGACCCTCAGTTGGTTGAAGCCATGGCTTCGCTCAGCCGTGTGATCGAACAGGCCCGTGACACTGAAGTGCCCCGACCGGATGAAACTTTGTCGGCATTGGCCAAGGCTGCAGGGGAACAGTGATGTTCAAGCAAGCCGCGGTGCGTTCTGTCTTTTGGGTTTTGGCTTTGGCCGCGGTGGCGGTGGCTTTGGCTTTGACGGTGGGTCGAAACCAAGCCACTGTGACGGTGTTTTGGGCGCCTTACCGTGTCGACCTTTCCTTCAATTTGTTGTTGTTTTTGGTGATCGCGGTTTTCGTGCTTCTGCACCTGAGTTTGCGAGGCTTGTCCACTTTGCGGGCATTGCCCGAAAAAGCTTCTCGTTGGAGAGCCCAACAAACCGAACGCGCCATTGCGCACGATTTGCTCGATGCCTTGGCCCAACTCAATGCAGGTCGTTTCTTGCGCGCCCAAGCATCTGCCCAGCGTGCCGCTGGCGCCTTGCAATCGCAAGCGGATTTGTTTTTGCCACAGCGCGAACAGCAAACTGTGTTGGCCCATTGGTTGTTGGCTGAAACCGCCCATGCACTGCAAGACAGTAAGCAGCGCGATTTTTATCTCAAGTTGGCGCTCGACGAACGTTGGTCCAAGGCGGCCTCAGAAGCCCAAGATGGGACGCTGTTGCGAGCGGTTCAATGGGCCATCGAAGACACGGATGTTGCAGCTGCTCGTCATTGGTGGCGACAAATCCCCAGCCGAGCGACCCGACGCATCCAAGCCTTGCGCTTGAAGTTGCGCTTGTCGCGTATGGAGGGTAACCGAGACGAAGCCTTGGAGACGGCGCGGTTGTTGTCCAAACACCGTGCATTTTCTGCCACGGCCACCGCCAGTTTGGTCAAAGCGCTGGTGCTCGACAGCGTGCGCCAGACCCGCGATTGGGAGGGGCTCAAACGCGTTTGGTCCCGTTTGTCTGATGCAGACCGTGCCCAAGCCGATGTGGTCTTGGCCGTGGCCACCCAGGCGACCACTTGGTTGACGGGCGGACATGAACAACCAGGGCCCTGGGCCCAACAAGTCGCGGCTTGGTTGTTGCCCATTTGGGGTCGTTGGGCCCAATTGGACGATGTACAACGACAGCGTTTGGTGTTGGTCTTGGAGCAGGCCATGCCGCATTTGGGGGCCGAGTGGTTGGCCCGTGTGGAGCAAACTCAGCAGCAATGGCCGCAACACGCCAGCTTGCAGTACTTGGCGGGGCAGGTGTGTTTGCAACGCGGTTTATGGGGCAAGGCCCAGCCATTGTTGTCGCAAGCCAGCCAAAGCCTCAAAGATCCCGCCATGCTTCGCCGCGTGTGGTGTGCACTGGCCAGCTTGGCGCAAGAGCGAGGCGATGTGACGGCAGAACAAGCGGCTTGGAAAACCGCCGCTCAAATTCCATGACAGTCAAAGCCCTTCAGCGCTGTTGGCAAGTGCTGGGGCTGGCCTTTGCGTTGAGTTGGTCGGCGGTGTCCATGGCATCCGATCACTCAGATCACATCGTTGAGCGCGCGATTTGGGAGGACGCCAGCGGCACCGCGGCTATCGAAGAGGCTGTCTTGGCCGCCTATGCTCCTTTGCCCAACAAGCGATTGCTTCGCCGCGGTTACAGCGATTCGGCATTTTGGCTGCGCTTGCGCATTGAGGACGGCGAGCCCTTGGTTTTGCGCATCCAACCCCCGTATTTGGATGATGTTCGCTTATTTGAGCGCATCGCTGGTGGAGCTTGGCGCGAGCGTGTTGCTGGCGATTGGTACGCGTATGCCGATCGAGAGAGCGCCGATGTGGCCTTCACCTTTGCCGTACAGCGCAACGCAGACAACCAAGGCGTTTTTTATGTGCGCTTGAAGACCACCAGCTCGAGCATCATGGATGTGCAGGCCTTGAGGCAACGTGACAGCGCCCAGTTGGCCGCAGACTTTGAGCGCTTCATGGGTGTGAATGCGGGTTTGGTGGCGGGGGTGCTGATCTGGGCGGTTTTGCAATTCTTTTTGGTGGGGCGAGACCCCATGCTGCTGCGTTTCATCGCCTATGAGTTGATCACCTTGCTCATAGCAATGACGATGGCGGGGCGACTGGCCGACACGGTGTTTCCCGATCAGCCACGCTGGGCTGACCTGTGGTTCAACACCCTGATCGCGGCGGGAACACCGGTGTTGGCTTGGTTTCATCGGCATTACCTCATGCCTTATGGCTTGTCGCCTTGGGCTCATTGGTTTTTGCGGGCGGTTATTTGGGTCTACCCCTTTCAGCTGATCTCGATTTGGATGGGATCTCCGCAGTGGCCCATGCAAGCCAATGCTTTGTTGGCCATTTTTTGCTTCTTTGTGTTTGCTATCGAGGTCTGGCGGATGCGCCATCCGGATCTTTGGTACTGGCGCATGGTGCGTTTGGTCTATGGCGTTTTGGGCTTGATGTTGCTGCCCTTGGTGGCGGCCCTCTTTGGCATGGAAATTCCTGTGCAACCCGCCTTGTACGGTGTGACCTTGCACGGCGCCTACGGCGCGGTCTTGATGCTGCTGCTCTTGAACATGCGTTTGCGCCAGGAGCGACAACAAGCCGAACAATTTCGCCAAGACGCTGCGTTGGCGCAATTACAGGCAGCGCAGGAGCGCGCGCACCGCCAAGAACAAGACCAGTTGTTGGCCATGCTGGCCCATGAAATCAAAAACCCCTTGGCGGTCATTTCCATGGTGGTGGGGGCTCAAGACAAAACACCGCGGATGCTGCACCAGGCAAATCAAGCGGTGCAAGAGGTCAAGTCCATCGTCGATCAATCCTTGGCGCTAGAACACGTCACCCGTGAGCGGACACCGTTGATCAGCACGTTGAATGTGGCCGATGTCTTGGCCGATCTGTCTGAGCGTTTACCAGCACTCGGCGATCGTTTGAACGTTGAGGGCTTGGAGGGCATCACTATCAACGCGGATGCCTTGTGGTTCAAAATTGTGGCCCACAATCTTTTGTCGAATGCCCTTCGTTACAGCCCCCCAGATTCCACCGTGGGTTGGACTCAGCGTCGAGAAGGTGTTTGCTGGCGCATCGAAATCACCAACGCTGTTCATGTTTTTCCCGATGCTCAGCGGGTGTTTGATAAGTTTTACCGCGGTCCGAGCGCCTTGAAGGTGTCGGGCACCGGTTTGGGCCTGTATGTGTCGCGCCACCTGGCGAGGCGCATGGGCGGTGATTTGTTCTACGAACCCACACCCGAACGGGTGCGATTCACATGGCTGATTCCAGTTTGATTGTGGCCGTGGTGGAAGACCACGACGATTTGCGCGAGCTAACGGTCAATGCACTGACCGAACAAGGGCACCTCGTGATGGGCTTGAGCTGTGCCGAGGAAGTGGCTGAGCGTTTGCAAGGCCAGCCGGTTGACGTGTTCGTCTTGGATTTGAATCTACCGGGTGAAGATGGATTGAGTTTGGCCAGTCGTCTACGACACGCCAAACCCAACGTGGGTTTGGTCATGCTCACGGCACGCACCAGTTTGGATGAACGCTTGCAAGGCTATGGCGAAGGTGCCGACGTCTATTTGTGTAAGCCCATAGAGGTGGCCGAATTGTGTGCGGCGGTCGCCGCTGTTGGGCGCAAGCACCAGCCTATCGTGTTGTCATCCGAGTCCGAAGCGCTGCGCTGGCGTTTGGATCTCAAACAAATGCAGCTCACTGGTCCCAATAACACCCAAGTGCACATGACCCATGGGGATGCCACCCTGTTGCAGGCCTTGATCACTGCCCCTGGGCGGCGCATGCAGTTTTGGCAAATGGGCGAGGCATTGGAAGCTCGTTCAGAGGGTTTGAGCAAGTCCAATATCGAAGTTCGTGTGGCCCGCTTGCGCAAAAAATTTGCCCAAGTCGATGCGCCCAGCAACGCCATCCAAGCCCTGCGCGGAGAGGGTTATCAGCTCACCATACCGGTACAGTTGATTTGATCTTGCAAGCTTTTGTTGGTTTTTCGCTGTCGATTCGTTTAATTTCCACCCCAGTGACAAAGGCTTTCACATGACCACCGCTTTTTTTTACCAACAACCCGAAGTGCTCGATCGCGAGAAGCACCAAAACCTCAAGTTGCGTCCCATCTCGAACGCCCGGTTTGCGGCCGACGTCCAAAACGTACCCGTGGTGGCCGCCGAATTTGCTGAGGCCGCGCTGGAATATCCCTTGGTGTTCGTCAAGGCCGATGACCAACAATGGGTCGCGATGGCTTTGACAGGACTCAACCCGGGGAAGAATCTGTTCGTCAAAGAAACCGGTCAATGGGATGCTCGCTATGTACCGGCCAGTGTGCGCCGCTACCCTTTTATTTTGGCCTCCGATGGCAGCGGTCAATTCCGAGTGGCGGTTGACATGGTGGCCACCACCTTGGGCAGCGATGGACAAGCCATCTTTACCGATGCGGGTGAGCCCACCGAAGCCACCCAATCGGTGATGACCTTGTTGGAGTCCTTTCAAGCTCAAGCGACCTTCACCCATGCGTTCGCCCAACGCCTGTTCGATGCGGGTTTGTTGATGGAAGCCCATGCCGATCTCAATGAGCCCGATGGCAGCACCCAGCGGTTACAGGGTTTTTACATGGTCGATGAGCCCAAATTGCAAGGCTTGAGCGACGAACAGGTCTTGGCGTGGTTTCGCAGCGGCGAGTTGGCCTTGGTGCATTTGCACTTGGCCTCATTGAAGAACCTGTCGGCCTTGCAATTGCGACGTCAGCGCCAGCTTGCCTTGAAAACCAAAACCCTCAAACCCAGTCGATCGAGTTGATGCGCATCGAACACCAGAGCTGTACGCATGATTCATTTTCCATCCATCGATAAATTTGATCTCGTCATCGGTGCGGACGTCACATTCCAAGGTGATATCCAGGTTGATGGACGAGTCTCTGTCAGTGGTCAAGTGAAGGGATCCATTCAAGCGTTGGATTTGCGTGTGGAAGTGGGGGGGCGCATCGATGGGCAAGTCCGGGTGAACAACTTGGAGGTCAAAGGCTCCATTGGTCAAGACGTCAGCAGCGCTGAGTCGGTGTTGGTTCACAGCACGGGGATGGTGCATGGCCGTTTGCGCTGTGTCGATTTAGAGGTCGAACGTGGGGGGCGTGTGACCGGTCAGATCATTCGTTTGTCCGCTTGAGTGGGTAGGCAATCGGGCATAAAAAAGGCTGCCATTGGCAGCCTTTTTCCATGGTGCTGGCCGTGTTCAGAACGGCAAGTTCGCGTTTTTCAGGTCTTGACGCGTTTCCACCAACACCAGCGGACCGGTGTCCATCACCACCGCAGGCTTGGGTTCACGGGGCACGTGGACCGGCTTGGGAGTGTTGGCGATGGCGATTTGGGCTTGGCGAACCTTATCGGCATCGGACAAGACCCATTGCAGCCCAGCGGCTTGGGCCACCCCCATCATGTCATCGATCGACAGGGTGTAGGCCGCGATCTTGGGCATGCGTGCCGTTGATCCTGCGGATGCGTTGTGCGCTGACATGGTCTTTGGTGTTGGGGCCACGGCAGCAGCTGGGGTCTGCTCGGCTGCAGGTGCAGCGGGACTGGCCGCGTTGGTGGCCATATCGAAATAGCTGCGGGTGGGCGCTTCCTCACTCACGCTGGTGGCGCTGACGATGATGTCGGTGGTCTCAGCAGGGGCAGAAACATCCGCATTGTCGGTGCCTTCTTCACGTGTCGCACGGTCGCGGCGATCGCGGCCATATCGGTCGCGGCTGCGGCGTTCGCGGTTGCGTGGGTTGCCATCGCCTTCGACTTTGCCGTCCTCGTTGGTGGGTGCTGCGGACGTCTCGTTGTCGAGCGCAAGGTTGGTGGCCGGTGTGTCGGCGCGGCGCGGGGCAGCACGCTCACCCCGACCACGGCGTTCGCGACGGCCATCGGCGCTGGCCAAGGCTTCGTTGGCGTTCGGTGCGTCAACGGGGGCATTCAATGAGGAGTCGGGTGCTGACTCTCGCGCCGTCTCACGGCGACGGTTGTTGTCGCGGCCCTCACGGGGTTCACGCGGCTCGCGACCTTCGCGAGGCTCACGTTTGTCGCGCCCCTCGGCGTTGCGATCGTTGCGGCGTGGCTCGCGTCCTTCGGCGGGACGAGCTTCGCTGCGGGCGCCTTCCACGCGTTCGCTGCGTTCACCACCACGACCTTCACGGTTGGCATTGCGGCCACCGTTGCGACCACGACCACCGTCGCGGCGACCATCGGCACGACCATCGGTGCGTGCGTCTTTGCCGTCGGCGCGCTTGCGCTCGGGGGTTTTGGGCGCGGGTGCATCATCCAGACCCAACAGGTTTTTGATCCAGCCAAAGAAGCCGGTGCTGGCCGTCGCGGGGACTTTGGATGATGCACGACCAGCGGGTACGGCCTTGGCGGTTGACTTGGGCGTGGCCGCAGGCGCAGGTGCATCAGGCAAGACGCCTTTGATGACAGGGGTTTGTTTGTTGGTCGGCTCTTGTGAGCGGCGTGTGACGGTGGTGGGGTCTTCGATCTCTTCGGCCAGTTTGTAGCTGACATCGAGGTTGTCCAGACGCGGATCGTCGTGTTTCAAACGCTCGAGCTTGTAGTTGGGCGTGTCCAAGGCTTTGTTGGGCACGAGCAGCACGTTGATGCGTTGCTTGAGCTCGATCTTGGTGATCTCGGTGCGCTTTTCGTTGAGCAAGAAGCTGGCGACTTCCACGGGCACTTGCACGAACACAGCGGCCGTGCTGTCTTTGAGCGACTCTTCTTGGATAACGCGCAAGATTTGCAGCGCCGAGCTCTCGGTGTCGCGGATGTGGCCCGAGCCACCGCAACGGGGGCAGGGGATGGAGGCACCTTCGCTGAGCATGGGCTTCAAGCGCTGACGGCTCATTTCGAGCAGACCGAACTTGCTGATGGTGCTGAACTGCACCCGCGCACGGTCTTGGCGCAAGGCGTCGCGCAAGCGGTTTTCCACTTCGCGGCGGTTCTTGCTCTCTTCCATGTCAATGAAGTCGATGACGATCAGGCCGCCCAAATCGCGCAAGCGCATCTGGCGGGCCACTTCGTCGGCGGCTTCCAGGTTGGTGCGGGTAGCCGTTTCTTCAATGTCACCGCCCTTGATGGCGCGTGCAGAGTTGACGTCCACAGCCACCAAGGCCTCGGTTTGATCGATCACGATGGCGCCACCGCTGGGCAACTGCACGATGCGGCTGTAGGCGGTTTCGATCTGGTGCTCGATCTGGAAGCGGCTGAAGAGCGGGGCGTCGTCGCGGTAGCGTTTGACGCGGTGGCCATGCTCAGGCATGACATGGCTCATGAACTGGTGCGCTTGCTCGAAGATGTCGTCGGTGTCGATCAAGATCTCACCGATGTCGCCGTTGAAATAGTCGCGGATGGCGCGGATCACCAAGCTCGATTCTTGGTAAATCAGGTAAGCGCCTTTGCCACCTTGGGCCGCGCCGTCGATGGCGGTCCACAGCTTGAGCAGGTAGTTCAAGTCCCACTGCAACTCGGCGGCTTCGCGGCCAATACCGGCGGTGCGGGCGATGATGCTCATGCCGTTGGGGTATTCGAGCTGGTCCAAGGCCTGCTTGAGTTCTTGGCGGTCTTCACCCTCGATGCGTCGGCTCACGCCACCGCCGCGGGGGTTGTTGGGCATGAGCACGACGTAACGACCGGCCAAGCTCACGAAGGTGGTCAGGGCCGCGCCCTTGTTGCCACGCTCTTCTTTTTCGACCTGAACCAGCAGTTCTTGGCCTTCTTTGATCACGTCTTGGATGCGCGCTTGCGAGGGCGAGGTGTTGCCCTGGAAGTACTGGCGCGAGATTTCTTTGAAGGGCAAAAAGCCGTGACGCTCTTCACCGTAGTCCACGAAGCAGGCCTCCAAGGAGGGCTCGACGCGGGTGACCACGGCTTTGTAAATGTTGCCTTTGCGCTGTTCGCGCCCTTCGATTTCGATTTCGTAGTCGAGGAGTTTTTGTCCATCGACAATGGCCAAGCGGCGCTCTTCGGCCTGCGTGGCATTGATCAGCATGCGTTTCATTTCATTTCCTTCGTTTCCAGACAGAGACTGCCAAGAACCGGCGAAGGCAAACGAACGGGGGAGGAATTGCCGGAGAGCCACTGACAAGGCTTTCGACGCACGGGGCACACAAACTCAGTGCCGCGTCGAGCCGCCGGGTCAAGGCGTAGGCGCGTGATCACAAGGATCGCCGACCAGCGGTGGGTAGCACACGCTGACCGATTGGGGTATTCCGTATTCGGGTTCGCTGAACTTCACAGGTTCACCCGCAGCGGTCTCACATGGGGCGCGGTCGGGGCGGGTCATTCCTGCGCCTTGGACGGCAGCCCCACCGGGGTGCGGCGGGTGGCAACTTCGCACAGTCGCAGGGCCTGCGAATTTTTGGGGCGGGCCTGCTGGGTGGACTTTGCCTTAAACTCAAGACAAATCAAACACTTACAGCGCGCGACTGGCGAAGCACATTATAGACAGCTTGACGCCCCCGTGACCATTTTCATTGCACCCCATGTCCAGCGCCCCCACACCCCGTTCAGCCAGCCAGCTCACCGTCGATGAGGATTCCGACGGTCAGCGCTTGGACAACTTCCTCATCCGTGAGCTCAAAGGTGTGCCCAAAACCCACATCTACCGCATCATCCGATCGGGCGAGGTGCGGCGCAACAAAGGTCGGGTGCGCGCCGACGACCGCCTGGCCGCCGGCGATGTGTTGCGCATCCCGCCGATTCGCCTATCGGCCCAAGTCGATCTGAAAGCCCAAA
>CAZNWS010000024.1:0-2147 GCA_964576495.1 uncultured Hydrogenophaga sp.
CGAGCTGCCCGCAGGCCGCGTCGATGTCGTCGCCCCGGGTTTTTCGCACCGTGGTGACCAAGCCCGCGGCCAGCAAAATTTGCGCAAAGCGCTGCACCGCCGCAGGGGGCGAGCACAGCAAGCCGGAATCGGGAAAAGGGTTGAACGGGATCAGGTTGAGCTTGCAAGCCACCCCTCGCCCACCGTGGCGCTGCAACAAGGCCACCAACTGCTGCGCGTGCTCGACCTGGTCGTTCACGCCGTCGAGCATGCAGTATTCAAAGGTGATGAAGTCGCGCGGCGCCGCCGGCAAATAGCGCAAGCAGGCATCGAGCAACTCGGCCAGCGGGTATTTTTTGTTCAGGGGCACCAAGGAGTCGCGCAGACCATCGTTGGGCGCGTGCAGCGACACCGCCAACGCCACAGGCACGTCTTTGGACAAACGATCGATCATGGGCACCACACCCGAAGTCGACACCGTCACGCGCCGGCGCGACAACCCGTAGGCGTGGTCGTCGAGCATGACGCGCAAAGCCGGCACCAAGGCCGAGTAGTTTTGCAGCGGCTCGCCCATGCCCATCATCACCACGTTGGTGATGACGCGCTCGCTCTGGCCGAATTGGGCGCGCAGGTGGTGCTCGGCGTACCACAGCTGGGCCAAGATTTCGCCGGTGCTGAGGTTGCGAGAAAAGCCTTGGTGGCCGGTGGAGCAAAAGCGGCAACCCACGGCACAACCGGCTTGCGAGGACACACACAGCGTGCCGCGGTCGGCTTCGGGGATGAACACGGTTTCCACCGCATTGCCACCGCCCACGTCGAAGAGCCATTTGATGGTGCCGTCGCTCGATTGCTGGCGCGAGAGCACCGGCAAAGGCGTGATGTGACAAACGCTGGGAAGCTTGTCGCGCAAGCTGCGCGCCAAGTCGGTCATTTGGGAAAAGTCGGAAGCACCGCGTTGGTGGATCCAGCGGAACAACTGGGTGGCGC
Source organism: uncultured Hydrogenophaga sp. (assembly GCA_964576495.1). Classification (GTDB taxonomy): domain Bacteria; phylum Pseudomonadota; class Gammaproteobacteria; order Burkholderiales; family Burkholderiaceae_C; genus Hydrogenophaga. Next base: position 967 of record CAZNWS010000024.1, read on the forward strand.
GGAATCGCTTTTCACCCAGCTGTTCACAAAACGCAGCCAAGCCGTCGAGGTCGAAGTCGAGCAGGTTGGCGGTCATGTCATGGTGTGGTCGCGGATCAGCGCGAGTACACGTTCATGCCGGGGAAAAAGAAAGCAATTTCCACAGCGGCGGTTTCAGGGGCGTCGGAGCCGTGCACAGCGTTGGCGTCGATGCTGTCGGCGAAGTCGGCTCGGATGGTGCCAGCGTCGGCTTTCTTGGGGTCGGTGGCGCCCATGAGGTCGCGGTTTTTACCGATGGCGCCTTCGCCTTCCAAGGCTTGGATCATGACGGGGCCGGAGACCATGAAGTCGACCAAGTCTTTGAAGAAAGGACGCTCTTTGTGCACACCGTAGAACTGCTCGGCTTCGCCGCGCGACAGGTGCACCATTTTGGCGGCGACGACCTTCAAGCCAGCGGCTTCAAAACGGGCGTAAATTTGACCGATGACGTTTTTGGCAACGGCGTCGGGTTTGATGATGGAGAGGGTGCGTTCGATGGCCATAAAAATCCCAATAGGTGTGAAAATCAACAGGTTTTTGCAGGTGTTGCAAAGCCTGTGATTCTACATCGCCCGCCGGGGTTCAACGGTCGTTTCGGCGGCGAGACCCCATACGAGCGCCGCCGGCACCCTTTTGTTCACGTTTGCGTTGCAACGCATCGTGGCCGATGTAGCCCAACGAGGTTTTCAATGGGTCGGGTTGGCTCGCCTCACCAGCCCCTTTGGTTTTGCGCACGGAGGCATCAAATTTGCCTGGCCCACGGTCGTTGACACGTCCAGCAGGGCCAGAGCGGAAGTTACCGCCTCGGCGCTCCGCCCCCATGCCACCACCGCCGCCACGGCGATTGGGCGCGGCCCCGCGACGCTCGAGGCCGCGATCGGCCTCCGGTAAAGGCATACCCGCAGCGTTGGCCAAACGGTCGATGTCTTTTTGGTCCAACTCTAACCACACGCCCCGTTTAAGACCGCGTGGCAACAACATGGCACCGTAACGGATGCGAATGAGGCGGCTCACGGCATGGCCCACGGCCTCGAACATGCGGCGGACTTCGCGGTTGCGACCCTCGGCGATGGTCACTCGGTACCAACAGTTGGCACCCTCACCGCCACCGTCTTCGATGGACTCGAACTTGGCCACGCCATCGTCCCGCTTGACGCCTTCGA
>CAZNWS010000024.1:2157-11091 GCA_964576495.1 uncultured Hydrogenophaga sp.
ACACGCACGGCGTATTCGCGTTGCAAACCGAAACGCGGGTGCATCAGGCGGTTGGCCAATTCACCCGAGTTGGTGAACAGCAGCAAACCTTCGGTGTTCAGATCCAAGCGGCCCACCGACTGCCACTTGCCGTTTTGCAAGCGAGGCAAACGGCGAAACACCGTCGGGCGGTTTTGTGGGTCGTCCATGGTGACGACTTCGCCCACGGGCTTGTGGTAGGCCAAGACCCGAGGCGGCGGGGGCGTCATGCGCACGCGCACGGGCTTGCCGTTGACCTTGAGGATATCGCCGAATTGGATGCGTTGGCCAACGTGGGCCGGTTGTCCGTTGACGGTGATGCGACCCTGAACGATCAGCGCCTCCATCTCCAAACGCGAGCCCATACCGGCTTGTGCCAACACCTTATGCAGCTTGGGCGAATCGGCCTGCGGCGCCAAGACGCGCTTGGTCTCGAGCACGGCCGTGGGTTCGTCGGTCTGCTCGGCATCGAAGCTGCCACTGACAACGTCCATGAAACGCTCGGCGGCCTCAGGGACGTCAGCCATCTGCTGCATAGGCTGGACGCCAGGATCGTTGGGGTTCATGGGGTTCCTGGGGAAGTGGGATCCGTGGCCGCCGGTTCGGACACTTCGTGGACGGAGGGTGTGGGCGTGGGATCCAGACCGGGCTCAGGGGCTTCGGTGGTGAACAAGTCAGCGGGATCCAAGCGAGCAGACAGGGCCTCAAAGTCAAGTCGATCCAAGGCCGATTCTTGAACGTCGCTGCCTTCAAGCGTCGGCAACTGATCGAGCGAAGCCAAGCCCAAATCGTCCAAAAATTGGCGGGTGGTGGCGTACAAAGCGGGCCGACCCACGGTTTCGCGGTGACCAATGACTTCAATCCAGCCGCGGTCTTCCAACTGCTTGAGCAAGACCGAGTTGATGGTCACACCACGGATGTCTTCCATGTCACCCCGCGTCACCGGTTGACGGTAAGCAATGATGGCCAAGGTTTCCAAGGTCGCACGGCTGTAGCGAGGTGGTTTTTCCGGGTGTAGACGGTCCAAAAAGGGGCGCATCTCCGCACGGCTTTGGAAGCGCCAGCCCGAGGCGATGCACACCAACTCCACGCCACGACCGGTCCAGTCGAGCTGCAATTCGGCCAACAAGGTTTTGAGGGTATCGGCTGAGAGCTGGTCTTCGAACAAAGTACCCATGTCGCGCACGCTGAGCGCTTGGGGGGCACAGATCAAAGCCGTCTCAAGGATACGCTTGGCATCCGCAGTGTTCATCGCTGTGGTTCGTTGTGCAAGAGAGAGATTCGGCATTGAAGCCGTCGGGATTGCTGGCCCAGCATCGACGGGGCTGACTGGGCTCAGCGTGCAGAGACTGGGCGACCACGTCGCTCAGTTCGACGGCGCGTCGGTGTCCTTATTGTAATGGAGGCCCGATTCAGCGACCGCACCCAAAAAATCGGAGGGCGGGTCGGCATGAAAAACCAGCGACTGGCCATGAATGGGATGCAAAAACCGCAACTCATGGGCGTGCAAGGCTTGTCGTTGCATGCCCCAGGTCGCTCGACCGCCATAAACCTCATCCGCCACCAAGGGATGGCCCAACCACGCCATGTGCACCCGAATTTGGTGGGTCCTGCCGGTGTGCAATTGGCATTGAACCAAAGTGGCTTGGGGATTGCCATCCAAGCGAGATATCGTGGTCTGAGCAGGCTTCGCTCCCACCGAGTCGGGCATGACCACCGCCATGCGCAAGCGGTTGCGCGTGTCTCGCCCCATGGGTTGGTCAACCGTGAGGTTCAATGGTGAGCGCCACAAACCGTGCGCCAATGCGACATAAATGCGTTTGACCTCTCGGGCCGCCATCGCTCGAATCAAAGCATCCATGGCTGGACGACTTTTGGCCACCATCATCAAACCCGAGGTGTCCTTGTCCAAACGGTGAACAATACCGGCCCTGGGCAAATGACGAGCGCCTTCATGCCAAGCCAGCAGACCATTGAGCAAAGTGCCTTGCCAGTTGCCCGCAGCCGGGTGCACCACCAAACCCGCCGGTTTGACGAGCACCATCAGGTGCTCATCCTCAAAAACCACCTCCAGTGCCATGGGCTCGGGCTTGAATGCTTGGGTTTGTTGGGTGGGGCGCAAACGCACGCTGAGGGCATCCCCTACCGACACCTTGGCCGAGGCCTTGGTCGCTGGAGCGCCTCGCCACTGGACCGCGCCCTCTTCCAACAGCTGCTGCAAATACGAGCGAGAAAACTCGGGCACCAATTCGGCCATGGCACGGTCAATTCGCCAACCGTGCATGGACAACGGGACTTGCAGAGGTCGTTCTTCAACCCACTCAGGGGTGGCTTCCCAAGCGGCTTCATCGTCTGCAGGGTGGGTCGATATAATTTGCTCAGCCAACTGAGATGTCCTGTTTAAAAGGTGTGCGTACTGTGCGTTTATTAGAATTATCAACGCTGCGTTTGACGCTGCTCCTCACGCCCCTGGTCTTGGCCGCTTGCTCCAGTACGCCCAAAGATCCCACCGCGGCTTGGACGCCCGAACAAATTTACGCCGAAGCTTTGGATGAGCGGGCGGCTGGCAACACCGAAAAAGCCATTGAGTATTTGGAAAAACTCGAAGGTCGAGCGGCTGGCACCCCACTGGCGCAGCAAGCCCAACTGGAAAAAGCCTACACCCACTACAAAGTTGGTGAGTTGCCTCAAGCGCAAGTGGCACTCGACCGTTTCATGCGCCTGCACCCCGCCAGCCCCGCCATGGATTACGCGCTTTACCTCAAGGGCTTGGTGACCTTCAACGACAACTTGGGTTTTCTGGGCTCGCTGTCCCAGCAAGACCTGTCCGAACGTGACCAAAAGGCCGCCAAAGATTCGTTTGAGTCGTTTCGCCAACTCATCACCCGCTTTCCCGACTCGCGCTACACACCCGATTCACGCGTGCGGTTAACACACATCGTCAATTCATTGGCTCAGTACGAGGTGCACGTCGCGCGCTACTACCACCACCGCGGGGCCTATGTGGCCGCCATCAACCGAGCCCAAACGGCCATCACCGACTACCCCGGAACCCCGGCCTTGGAAGAGGCGTTGCACTTGCTGGTGTCTTCTTACGACGCCTTGGCCATGACCGATCTGCGCGATGATGCCAAACGCGTCTTGAGCGCGAGCTACCCAAACTCACGCTACTTGCGCTGAATCGCTGACAATCAGCCGCCTGTGTTGGCGCCCAAATCGCGCAAGGGGTGCTCACCTATCGGCCAAGGACTCTCGAAAAACGGGGCCACCATGGCCTCATTCACATCCTCCCAGCGCTGCGGCTGCCAGCGCGGCGCATGGTCTTTGTCCACCGCCAAGGCCCGAATGCCTTCCACCGTTTCGCTGCTGGCACCGCATCGCTGCAAATGCCTCGTGTCAAAACAGTGCGCCACCATGTCGCGCTCCATGCGAAGCTCATCGGCCAAGCCCATACCTCGCGCACGGCGGATCTGTGCCCAAACCACCCTCAGCATCAAGGGTGAGCGTTGACGCAAGGCGGCCAATGTCGCCACCGACCACTCGTTGTTGAGCGCTTGCAAGGCCGTGATCGCATCCTCCCAAGTGGCCACACCAAACACCGCATCAATGTCCGACATGGGTAAGGTGGACGTCGAACCATAGGGTTGTGTGTGTGAGCGACACCATTGCTCCACGGCCGACCCACTCTCAAATGGAGTTTGGGCCAAACCCTCCCACAAATCGGGCAGTCGGGCCGAGTCCACCACAGCATCGGCCAAGCCCACGGCCAGCGCATCGGCTGCACCCAAAGACAAGCCAGTCAGGCCGAGGTATTCGCCCACGTGGCCCGGGCAACGGCTCAAAAAATAGCCGCCGCCCACATCAGGAAACAAACCGATCAAGGTCTCGGGCATGGCCAAGCGGCTCCGCTCGGTGGCCAAGCGCAGGCTGGCCCCTTGCGCCAACCCCATGCCGCCGCCCATGACGATGCCATCCATGAAAGCGATCACCGGTTTGGGGTAGGTGTGGATCAGGTGGTTGAGTCGGTACTCTTCAGTGAAGAAGTGCCCCAGGTCGGGGTCATCGGCGAGCGCGGCTTGGTGAAAAAACCGGATATCACCACCCGCACAAAAAGCCCCGAAAGGCCCCTCTTTGCCCTGCCCACGCAAGGCCACAGCCAAAACAGCGGGGTCTTCGCGCCAAGCCAAGAGGGCTTGGGTGAGCGCTCGCACCATGCCCAAAGACAAAGCATTGAGGGCTTTGGGCCGGTTGAGCGTGAGGCAAGCCACCTGTCCGCGCAACTCAGCGATCACCCCGGGTTCATTCAACGGTCGGTACATGTTCAAGACTGGTCCTGTGAAACACGACCTCACGCCAACCCTCAACCGTTGGCTGGCACGATCGCCCCAATGATGTCGCTCATCCCGATGATACCCATGTGTTTACCCTTGGGACTGACCACATTGGCCCACTCTTGGTTAGCGGCACTGAGCAAGCGAGCGGCCTCCTCGATCACCAAGCTGGGGTCCACATCGGGGCCTTGGACACGATCACCAGGCACCGCCAATGATCGACATCGGATCACACGACCACGGTTGACATCCTTAACAAAGCTGGCGATGTAGTCGTCCGCTGGCTTGAGCACGATCTGCTGCGCAGTCCCCTGCTGCACCACCTCACCGTCGCGCAGAATGGCGATGCGATCACCCAAACGCAGCGCTTCATCCAAATCGTGCGTGATGAACACAATGGTCTTGCCCATGTCTTGCTGTAAGTCAAGCAATACGCTTTGCATGTCGCTGCGAATCAATGGGTCCAAGGCCGAAAAAGCCTCGTCCATCAACAAAATGGGGGCATCATTGGCCAAGGCTCTGGCCAAACCCACTCGCTGCTGCATGCCGCCAGAGAGCTGATTGGGGTAACTGTCTTCATAACCCTTAAGACCAACACGCTCAACCCACTGGGCAGCCTGCTCTCGGCGTTTTTTACGCGACACGCCTTGCACTTGCAAGCCGTATTGCGCATTCTCCAGTACCGTGAAGTGGGGAAACAAGGCAAAGCGTTGAAACACCATGGCGGTTTGTTGACGTCGAAAACGCAACAACTCACGAGAGCCCATGCCCACCACGTCCTTTTCTTGACCATTGACCGGGATCAACACCTGCCCAGCAGACGGGTCGATGAGTCGGTTGATATGACGGATCAAAGTGCTCTTGCCAGAGCCCGACAAGCCCATGACCACCTGAATGCCGCCGGCAGGCATGTCGATGTTGATGTCTCGCAAGCCCAAAACGTGACCGTGCACATCGCGGAGTTCTTGCTTGCTCATACCCTCCTGCACAGCGCCTAAAAACTGGTTCGGTGTAGGGCCGAAAATTTTGTACAAATGTCGAATGGAAATGCCCACCGAGTTTGGTGGTGTTGGTGTTACATCAACCATGGACCACCTCCAAATGACGTTGCAATCGCTTGCCATAGGCTTGGGAGACACGATCAAAAATGATCGCGATGCCCACAATGGCCATGCCGTTCAAGATCCCCATGGTGAAGTACTGGTTAGAAATGGCTTTGAGCACCGGTTGACCCAAACCTTGCACACCAATCATCGAAGCGATTACCACCATGGCCAAAGACAACATGATGGTTTGATTGACACCGGCCATGATGGTGGGCAAAGCCAATGGCAATTGGACTTGACGCATGCGCTGCCAAGCCGAGGAACCAAAGGCATCGGCCGCCTCAAGCAAATCTTTGTCGACCAAACGGATACCCAAGTTCGTGAATCGGATCACTGGCGGAATGGCATAAATCACCACCGCAATCAAGCCGGGAACCCGCCCAATCCCGAGCAACATCACCACAGGAATCAAATAGACAAAGCTGGGCATGGTCTGCATCACATCCAAACTGGGGTTGATCAAACGCTGTAGCCGATCCCATCGACTCATGGCAATGCCCAAGGGCAAACCCAAGACCAAAGCGACCACCGTACACACAAAAATCATGGAGATGGTCTTCATGGTGTCTTCCCACATGCCGAGCCAACCGATGAGCATCAGGGTAAGGACGGTGCCCAACACAATTTTGAGCGAACGAGAGGCCAACCAAGCGATCAAAGCCACCCCAGCCACCACCAAAGGCCAAGGCGATTGTGTCAACAAGCGCTCCGAGGCCAACAAAAATTCACGCAAGGGGTCAAACAATTCTTCAATGGTTTGTCCATGTTCGCGCGTGAAACGTCGAAAAGCCGCATCAACGGTTTGACGCAAATAGGCCAAGCTCTCAGCGCTCAGGGCCGGAAATTCTTTTAGACCAGACATACTGGACTCCTGTCAAAAATGAACGGTCGTGCACACCGGTGGTTAAACCGGTGTGCACACCCAGTCCGCGACCTTCCATCGCGGACGATTTCAGATGGACAGGCTCAGAGCGCCGCCTGGATTTTGTCTGCCGCCTCAGGAGACACCCAAGGCTTCCACACATCGGCTTGGGTCTTGAGGAAGTGAAGTGCGCCATCGGCTCCCGAGGCTTGTTGATCACTCATCCAAGCCAACAAGGCATTGACGGTGTCGTTGCCCCAAGCGCGGGTTTGCAAATAGGTCACGGCTGGGCCACCCGCTTTTTGGAAACGATCCGTCACCACCGTGAACACTTCTGCTCGTGCCCAATCGGTCTTGACTGGGTTGGCGCAATCGGCCTTGCTGTTACAAGCTTCAAATGCAGCCTTGTCGTGCGGCACACCGGCGTCAAGCTTCACCATCTCATACTTTCCCAAGATAGAAGTAGGTGCCCAGTAGTAGCCCAACCAACCTTGCTTTCGCTCGTAGGCTTTGGCAATCGAGCCATCCAAACCAGCCGCTGACCCAGTGTCGAGCAAGACAAATCCCTGATCGGATGCACCCCAAGCTTTAAAGGCATTTGCGGTGGTCAACTGACAATTCCAGCCCGAGGGGCAGTTGTGAACGACACCCTTGCCTTTGTGCTCAATCGATGGAAAGAGATCTGGGCGCTTAAGCGCATCATCGATGGTTTTGATGGTGGGATTGGCGTCGGCCACGTATTTGGGGATCCACCACCCTTCGACACCACCGTCTTTCAGCGAGCGAGCAGCATAGTGCAGCTGGCCGGCATTGACTGCGGCATCAAGGGGTTGACGCACCGCGTTGATCCAGGCTTCTGGCGCAACATCGGGCTGGCCTTTTTCCATCATCGAGGTCAAGGTTGGCATGGTGTCGCCAGGCACCAATTCAACTTGGCAGCCATAACCTTTGGACAAGATGATGTTGTCGATGTGGGCCAACACCTCGGCCGACTGCCAATTCATGTTGGCGACAGTAACCTTGCCACAGGACTGCGCGGACGCAGCGGCCACTGCCTGAGCCGCATCGGGTTCATTGCTGCAGCCGTTCATGGCCAAAGCCACTGAAAGCAAAGCTAAAGAAGAGATGGGGTTTTTGGACATGGTTTTCTCCGTGTTGAGGTCTGGTGAAGTCCACCGACGCACTGCGCCACTGGGTGCATAAGCACAACCCACAACCTGAGAAAACGAACGCTGCTGCAAACAAGGTGACCAGCCGCTCAACCAACAGGACGTTGGGTTGAACTTAAGGAGTTAATGTAGCCGTTGATCCTTTTCGCACGCAAATACTGCGGCTTTTCAGATCATGACATCTTGATCAAGCGACGATCACGCCATGCCAACCACTCATTGAGCACCAATGCCAACATCACCACACCACCACCCAACAAAACCGCCGAGCTGGGTACCTCGTCGACCAATACCCATGCCAACAAAATGCCGAAGATGATTTCGAGCAAGCCCAGCAAAGACATCTCTGGCGCCTTGAGAACACGGGCACACACCACGGCCAAAGAGCAAGGAATGGCCAATTGGGCCAAGCCCAAAAAAGCCAACCACATCACATCGGATGCGCTGGCCGACCAAGGCAGCGCCAATGGTAAGGTGAATGCAGCAGACAACACCGCACCCACCATCACCGCAGGCACCAAATCGATGGGTTGTCCTTGCGACTGACTGCGTTGCACCACGGTCCAGTTCACAGCACCCGCCACGGGCACGCACAAGGCAGTGAGGGTGCCCAACAGCAAACGGTGACTGTCCACCGCGTCATCGGTCAAGGCAATCCAGAGTTGAAATCCATACATGTATGCAATGCCAACACCAGCCAACATCACGGCAAACCACGTGCGCATGGGCAAGCGATGCCCCATCACCCCATGGGCCAGCATTGCTGTCAACAATGGCCCCAAAGACAGCATGATCAGCACATTGGCCACACTGGTGAAGGACAAGGCCAGCATGAAGGCCGTGAACATGATGGACCAGCAAACACCGGAAATCCAAAACGAGCGGGAACGCACCAAGATGCCCCAGTGACGCTCCAAAAGGCCTTGAGCGCCATACACACGCGACTTTGCCACCCGCTCGCGCCAGCGCCAGAGCGGCAAAATCATCAACAAGGCCAGTGCGTTGAACGCACTGCGCCAAAAAGTCACCTCAAAGCGCGACGCAGATTCCAACTGTCGAGAGACCACACCCGCCATGGACCACAACAAGGTGGCCAAGACCATCAACCAGACCGCTTGGGTGTGGGTCAAACGAGCGCGGGGCATTATTCGCGGCTGGCACGTTTGCGGTCGTGTTCTTTCAAGTGGCGCTTGCGCAAGCGCACGCTCTTGGGTGTGATTTCCACAAGCTCATCGTCCTCGATGAATTCGACGCCGTATTCCAGCGTGAGCTCGATCGGGGGCGTGATCTTGATGGCGTCTTCCTTACCCGAAACACGGAAGTTGGTCAGCTGTTTGGTCCGCGTCGCGTTGACCACCAAATCGTTGTCGCGGCTGTGGATGCCCACGATCATGCCTTCGTAGACCGGGTCGTTGGGCTTGACGAACATGCGGCCACGGTCGTCAAGC
>CAZNWS010000025.1:0-11014 GCA_964576495.1 uncultured Hydrogenophaga sp.
GGATCTGGTATGCGTACCGTATTGTATGGCATACTAGCCCACCTTGGTGGAGACGACGAGAAGAAAGACGAGATATGGGATAGGGCGTTACAATCGTTTATGTTCGAACTTCTAGGAAACATACCATTTGCTTCAAACTTCTACGCCGCTATGCTTTATGACTCTGGTTTGTTCCCAGCAATAGATGTTGTTGGAGACACATTAGACGGAATCTCATCTGTATTCACAGCAAAAAGCCCAGAAGCAAAGATTCGTGGTGGTGTTAAAGCGGTAACCACAGCCGCAACTGGAGGCGGACCTCGCAGTACACATGCGCCTCGCGCACACGACGGGCAATGAGTTGGGTGACTTGCGATCCGAAGTCGAGAATGAGGATCTTCTGGTGCATCAATCGGCCCGGTAGTTCGGTGCTTCTTTGGTGATTTGCACGTCGTGGACGTGGCTCTCACGGATACCCGCGGTGGTGATTTCGACGAACTCGGCTCGGTTGCGCATGTCTTCGATCGTGGCGCAGCCGCAGTAGCCCATACTGGCGCGCAGACCGCCAGCCATTTGGAAGATGATGGAAACGACCGAACCTTTGTAAGGCACACGGCCTTCGATGCCTTCGGGCACGAGCTTGTCGGCGTTGGGGTTGCCGGTGCTACTTTCTTGGAAGTAGCGGTCGGCGCTGCCTTGCTGCATGGCGCCGATGGAGCCCATGCCGCGGTAGCTCTTGTAGCTGCGGCCCTGGTAGAGGATGACCTCGCCCGGGGCTTCCTCGGTACCAGCGAACATACCGCCCATCATCACAGTGCTCGCACCCGCAGCGATGGCCTTAGCGATGTCGCCGCTGTAGCGAATACCACCGTCGGCGATGAGTGGCACGCCCGTGCCTTGCAGCGCGGTCGATACGTTGTCCACGGCCATGATTTGGGGCACGCCCACACCGGCCACGATGCGGGTGGTGCAGATCGAACCAGGACCAATGCCCACTTTCACGCCATCCGCGCCAGCTTCGACCAAGGCCAAAGCCGCTGCGCCCGTGGCGATGTTGCCGCCAATCACATCCACTTGTGGGTAATGCTGTTTGACCCAACGCACGCGGTCGATCACACCTTTGCTGTGTCCGTGCGCGGTGTCGACCACGATGGCGTCCACGCCCGCGTTGACCAAGGCTTCGACACGCTCTTCGGTGCCCTCACCCACACCCACCGCTGCACCCACGCGAAGACGACCAGCAGCATCGCGGGCCGCGTTGGGAAAGTTGAGTTGTTTGGTGATGTCTTTGACGGTGATCAACCCTTTGAGCTCAAACGCTGCATTGACCACCAACAAGCGCTCGAGCTTGTGTTTGTTGAGCAGCGCTTTGGCTTGTTCGGGGGTGGTGCCTTCGGGCACGGTGATCAGGCGTTCGCGTGGCGTCATGATTTCGCTGACCATCTGGTCGTAGCGGGTCTCGAAGCGCAGATCGCGGCCAGTGACGATGCCCACCACCTGACCGCCTTCGACCACCGGAAATCCTGAAACGCCCAGCTCATCGGAGAGCTTCAGCACTTGACGGATGGTGGTTTGCGGGGAAATCACAACCGGATCGCGCAACACACCCGATTCGTAGCGCTTGACCTTGGCCACGTGCGCGGCTTGTTCTTGCGGGGTGAGGTTTTTGTGCACGATGCCGATGCCGCCCTCTTGCGCGATGGCGATGGCCAAACGGGCTTCGGTCACGGTGTCCATGGCCGCGGCGACCAAGGGCAAATTCAATCGGATGTTGCGGGAGAACTGGGTGGCCAGCGAGGTGTCCTTGGGCAGGACTTGCGAATAGGCCGGGACCAACAAAACGTCGTCGAAGGTCAGTGCTTTGCCGAGAAGGCGCATAGGTAGAGCTCCAAAAACACGATTGTACCCGTGTCCAAGGGCCACTTTGTGGACTCAAGGGCTGGGTTTTCGCCTCGAAAACAGGCCTGCACCCCGAACGCCCTGCCCTTTGAAGCGCTCGCGCCGTGCCACCTTGGGGTCGACTGTCAATGGTCGCAACCATTCCACACGGTCACCGTCCCGCAACACGGTATGGCCGTCGACCTTTCGTCCCCAAATGGAGGTGCTCCAAGGCTGCCCTGACGCAGCACGGGGATGGCTTTGACTCCACGGAGTCTGTGACCATGCTTGTGCCACGGTGCAACCTGGGGGCAAGCTCAACGGATGTTCCCATACGGTGCGCGGGGCTGGGGCCAAGACCGCCGTGACGGTGATGGTTTCAGTCGCTGCCATAGACCTCGTCGGCGCGTTTCACAAACGCATCGACCAAACTGCCCGCAATGCGGTCAAACACAGGGCCAACCAAGGCCGCCAAGGTGTTGCTGGAGAAGCCGTAGCGCAAATCGAACTCAACCTTGCACGCGCGCAGATGACCTTCACCCAAAGGGGTGAAGCGCCACGTACCTTCTAACTGCGAGAAAGGACCATCCACCAGACTCATGTGGACTTCGCGGTCGGTCTGGTGGGTGTTGCGTGTGGTGAAGCTTTGGCGAACGCCCGCCAAGGACATCCCAACTTGCGCGACCATGCCGTCCTCGGTGGTTTCGATCACTTGGCCACTGGCGCACCAGGGCAAAAATTCGGGGTATCGAGGCACGTCGGTCACCAAGGCGAACATGTCGTGTGCGCTGTGACTGAGCAAAACGGTCTTGTGGAGGGTTTTCATACAATGTCGGGTTGCAGCATGCAAACGCTGTTGTTTATTGTATGGGCCGTCTGCGGCCATGAACCGATTGCCCATGGCCACCAAACCCGCCAACACCGACAAAAAGAAAAGCGTCGAGAGTCGCATTGCCGAGAACAAAAAAGCCCTCTTCAACTACCACATTGAAGAACGCTTTGAAGCTGGCATGGTGCTCGAGGGATGGGAGGTCAAGTCTTTGCGACTGGGCAAGGTCCAGCTCACCGATGGTTATGTGGTCATCCGTGGCGGAGAGCTGTTTTTGATCGGCTGTCAAATCAATCCCCTGCACACCGCATCCACGCACGTCAACCCCGATAACGTGCGCACCAAAAAGCTGCTGCTGCACAAGGATGAGATTCGCCGTTTGATTGGCAAGGTGGAGCAAAAAGGTTTTACCTTGGTACCGCTGAACTTGCACTGGAAAAACGGCAAGGTCAAATGCGAAATGGCTTTGGCCAAGGGCAAGGCCGAACACGACAAGCGCGACACCATCAAGGACCGCGAAGGCAAGCGCGAAGTCCAGCGCGCGATGAAACACCGTACCCGGTAGAGACCGAGTCACACGACCCAGCTTGGGGTTTGAAAGCCAAATAGAAAAGCCCCGAGTGCTGAACACTTGGGGCTTTAGGTGTGTGGGTGGTAGGACGTACTGGGGTCGAACCAGTGACAAACGGATTAAAAGTCCGCTGCTCTACCAACTGAGCTAACGTCCCACGCTCTTCAAACAAGGCAACGATTGCTACCCTGCGAAGCCTCAAATTATAGCGTCAATTTTTCGGCTTTTTCAAGCACGGTCATTTTTTTGCGATGTTTTTCTAACCTTGGCCAAGGTCCCTTGCGCCAGCGCGTTGAGCATCTCACCTGCCGCGGCCAATCCAAACGACGCGGTCACGCTCACCGCCGATCCATACCCATGGCAATTCAGGCTACCGTCGCCCTCGCCCAAAGCACATGACGCATCGGGCGGCGCCACGGCCTCTCGGCTGAACACACAGCGCACGCCCATGCGCCCAGAGCGCGGTGCGCCGTGCTCTTTGCGCAAGCGGTAACGCAAGCTGGCCAGCAACGGGTCGTGTGTGGTGTCGGCCAAATCGGCCAGGTCCACCGCATGAGCCAAGCGCTTGCCACCGGCTGCGCCAACGGTCACCAACGGCACCGACTCGGCCAATGCCCAAGCCGCCATCGCAGCCTTGGCCCTGACTTGATCACAAGCATCGATCAAGGCCATGCCCCGATCATCGACAGCGACCGATTGCAACAAGTCGGGCCAATTCTCGGGGGTAACAAAGTCATCGATCGCGTCGACCTGACAGGTGGGGTGGTAGCTGTGGATACGTTCTCGCATGGCTTGAGCCTTGCTCTGGCCCACCGTGTTCAAGGTGGCATGTATCTGTCGGTTGATATTGGACTCACCCACATGATCCATGTCGATGATTGTCAAGCGTCGAATACCGCTGCGCGCCAAGGCCTCGCAGGTCCATGATCCCACGCCGCCGATGCCCACCACCACAACATGGGCGTCAAATATGCGTTGGGCACCTTGAACGCCAAACAAACGACGCAAACCGCCAAACCGACGTTCAAAATCCAGTGAATCGCTCACTGTGATCGCAAGGTTTTTAGACGTTCGCGGGCCGTGTTGGCGGCTTCGCTGCTGGCATGGGATTTGACCAAAGTCTCCCAGTCTTTGCGGGCCGCTTTGGTGTCACCCAACTCGGCATGGGCGTTGCCCATGGCCAATAAAGCCTCCGGCACCCGTGAGTGTTTCGGGAACTGAATCACCATGCGCTTGTGTGTATTGACCGCACCCTTGAGGTCTTTGCTGGCGTACTGTGCGTTGCCCAACCAATACAAGACCGAGGCCGTGTATGGGCTGCTGGGGTACTGATTCAAAAATTGCACGTAGGCATCGGCCGCATCAGGAAACTGTGAAGCCAACAAAAAGGCCATGCCACGATCGAAAGCGGCTTTCTCCGGCGGTGACACGAGCAAGGTCACCCCATCTTGATCAATCGAAATCGGCTCAAAAGCTTTGAGCCGGGCCTCCAACATTTGCACTTGATCTTGCAACGCCGCGATGGCTTGGGACTGAACTTGATTCTCATGAATCAAGATTTCATTCTGACCACGCAACTCACCCAATTCCTGGCGCCACTGTTCTGCTTGCGTACTGACCTCCAAGAATGAGCGGCGCATGATCGCCGCCCCCGCTTCGTTGGCCGCCCGCTGGTCTTCGAGGCGTTGACGCAACTCCACAATGGCTTTTCGGGCTTCATCGTCACCGAACAGGGCCCACGCCGGGTTGACCAGCGTGAATGCCCATATCAGTACAACCGCGGCACGGTGCAACGTCATGGGCGCAAACCTCAGCGTGTCAGTTCAACACGACGGTTTTGAGCATGATCCTCTTCGGTTGTACCCGTGGAAGCCAGTTTTTCTTTGCCGTAGCTGACAGCTTCCATTTGAGATTCGCTCACACCCAACACCGCAAGAGAACGGCGAACCGCTTCGGCACGCTGCTGACCCAAAGCCAGGTTGTACTCGCTACCGCCACGTTCGTCGGTGTGACCTTCCAGTTTGACTCGGCGGCTACGATCGGCCGTGAGGTATTTGGCTTGACCTTCAAGGCCGGCATTGAATTCGCTGCGAATTTGGGCGCTGTCGAAATCAAAGTAGACCACTTTGATCAGGGCGTTGTAGGCCGCTTCATCCAAGCCGCTGCTGGTGAGACTGGATGCGCCAGCAGAACCACTGGCCACGCCAGTGCTGGCGGTACGGTCATCAACGGGTGCTGCATTTTGGGCGTTCAAGTCGACGGAGGAACCACATGCGGACAGCAACAAAGCGCCCAACAAAATGGACACGGTGGCCATGGAACGCGGTGCGTTGAAATTTCGTTTTGACAAACTGCGCATGTGTATCTCCTTGTATCAATTAACGCAACAAAGGCCCCCAATGGGGTTCCCTAACTTCACCGGGAGCGGTGATCAAACGGGTTTTAACCCGTCCATCCACCGTGGTCGTCATGAGCGACTCACGGCCTTGGAATTTGGTTCCATAAACCAGCATCCGGCTGTTGGCCGCAAAGCTGGGGTTTTCATCGTCGCTGGTGTCGCTGACCGCTGTCACTGCACCGGTCTGCAAATCCATCACGTGCACACGGAATGCACCGCCGGTCAATCTGGCGACATAGGCCAACCATTTGCCATCGGGGCTGGGCGCTGGGGAAATGTTGTAACTGCCTTGGAAGGTGACACGCTGAACACCTGCGCCGCTTGGGTTCATCTTGTAGATTTGAGGGGATCCCCCCCGATCGCTGACAAAGTAAATCGTGCTGCCATCGGCGCTGTAAACCGCCTCGGTGTCAATGCCAGACGACTGAGTCAAGCGCCGAGGCGTGCCCCCTTGGGGACTGATTTCATAAATTTGCGATGAACCCGTCAAGGTCAAGGTCACCAACAAACGGCTGCCGTCAGGAGACCAAGCCGGCGCGCTGTTGGATCCGCGGTGATTGGACGCCAACCGCCTAATGCCAGTGGCCACTTCATGGGTGTAAACGATGGGCTTTTTGGCTTCAAAAGAGACGTAGGCTAAACGTGCACCATCGGCAGACCAATGGGGCGAGATGATGGGCTCGGTGCTGGTGAGCACGGATTGGTGGTTTTGACCATCGGCATCGGCCAACCACAAATGGTGTCGCCCACCTGAACGCGTGGTGTAGGCGATGCGCGTAGAAAATACACCGGGCACGCCCGTCATTCTTTGAAACACATCATCGGCGATTCTGTGAGCCACCGCGCGCAATTCCTGGGTCGAGACGGTATAGCTCAAGCCGCCCAAAGACTGGTTGCTCAACACATCCCAAAGTCGGTAACGCACATCCCAACGTCCTGCGGCAACTGACGTGACACTGCCGACCAAAACCACATCCACCCCTCGGGAGCGCCAAGCGCTCAGATCGGGCTGGCTCTTTTCATCGAGAACCGGATGGGGAATGCCCACATGCAAAAACTGGCCGCTGCGCTCCAAGTCGGCACGCACAATGGCTGCAATGTCTTGGGGGACGGGACCATTGGCGCGGAACACCAGTGCAGAAAATGGAAATTGAGTGAGACCAACGCCTGCAACTTCAACCCTGAACTGCGCGTTGGCAGTCACAGGCACCATTGGCCCTAGAAGGCCCAAGCCTGCTGCACAAAGCAAGGTCTTTCGACGATCAATCAATGGTGTGTTCAAAACGCAAATGAGGCAGTTGCAAATCTGACTGAAGGGCCAGTGAAGACAAGATTTAAGTTACATGTTAACAAATGCGTGTGACGCATCATGATTCGAGCTCACAAAAGCACGATGTCGTACTGGGCTTGGGTCATGGCACTTTCACTTTGCAACGAAATGGGTTTGCCGATGAAGTCAGACAAACCGGCCAAATGTTGACTTTCTTCGTCCAAGAAAAGTTCCACCACCTTGGGCGACGCAACAATGCGAAATTCGCGTGGATTGAACGATCGGGCTTCGCGCAAGATCTCGCGCAAGATGTCGTAACACACGCTGCGCGGCGTTTTCAAAGCGCCCTTACCTTCGCATGCTGGGCACGTTTCGCTGAGCATGTGGGCCAAGGACTCTCGGGTGCGTTTGCGGGTCATCTCGACCAAGCCGAGCTGAGAGAAACCCCCAACCATGGTTTTGACGCGATCTTTGGCGACCTGCTTGCGAAACTCCCCTAAGACGGCTTCGCGGTGGCTGTCTTTGCTCATATCGATGAAGTCCACGATCACGATGCCACCGAGGTTGCGCAAACGGAGTTGGCGGGCAATGGCCTGAGCTGCTTCCAAATTGGTTTTGAAGATCGTGTCATCAAAGTTTCGGGCCCCCACATAACCACCGGTGTTCACGTCCACGGTGGTCATGGCCTCGGTTTGGTCGATGACCAAATACCCGCCTGACTTCAGATCCACACGCCGACCCAAAGCGCGGTCGATCTCTTCGTCCACGTGGTAGAGGTCAAAAATCGGCCGCTCGCCGGTGTAATGCTGGATCTTCTCCCAAGTGGCAGGCATGAACTCTTTGGCGAATTGCTGCAAAAGCGCGGTCTGCTCTTTGGAATCCACACGAATGCTTTGGGTTTGAACGTCCACCAAATCGCGCAAAACACGCTGCAAAAGATTGAGATCTTCGTGCAGCAAGGTCATTGGCGGACGGGTACTTGCGGCGGTTTTGATGCGCTGCCATGTCTTGCGCAGGTAGGCAATGTCCTCGGCCAGCTCTTCGTCGGTGGCGTCCTCGGCGTTGGTGCGCAAAATGAAGCCGCCTTGCGACTCTGTCAAGGCGACCAAACGTTGGCGTAAGGCCTCGCGCTGGGCGAATGGGATTTTTTGCGATACGCCAATGTGCTGGTCTTGCGGCAAATACACAAGCAGGCGCCCGGCAATGCTGATTTGAGAGGTCAGCCGTGCGCCTTTGGTGCCGATCGGGTCTTTGAGCACCTGCACCAAAATCGACTGGCCTTCAAAAATTTGTTTCTCGATGGTCAAGGCCGGATCGCTGATCTCTATGACCTGATCACCCTGTTCGGGCTTCGCCTTGGCATGTTTGGCCGCAATATTGGGCAACAAATCGGCCACATGCAAAAAAGCCGCGCGGTCCAATCCGATGTCGATGAACGCCGACTGCATGCCGGGCAAGACCCGCGAGACCTTACCCAAATAGACATTGCCCACCAAACCCCGCTCCAAGGCACGCTCTTGGTGCACCTCTTGCACCACCCCTTGCTCGATGACCGCTACGCGGGTTTCTTGGGGCGACCAGTTGATGAGGATGTCTTGACCCATGGTGTTGTCCTTCAGTACAAGGGCTGGCCCGCTTGGGCCATGAGCTGTGCGGTCTCGTGCGCCGGCAGACCCATGATGCCCGAATAACTGCCATCAATGGATTCAACCCACAGCGAAGCCCTGCCTTGGATCGCATAGGCCCCGGCCTTGCCCATGGGCTCTTCGCTGGCCACATAGGCCGCGATTTGCGCGTCGCTGAGCTCGGCAAACTTCACGCGCGAGACGCTCAAGGCCACGTGCGCTGTGGCGGGTGAAAGACCCAAGGCCACGGCGGTCATGACCTCATGCCACTGACCCGATAACACCCGCAACATGGCGTGGGCATCGGCCGGGCTCTCGGGCTTGCCCAAAATGCGATTGCCCAGGGCGACGGTGGTGTCGGCACACAACACCCAGCCGGGGACCAAGCCGCGACGCTCGCGCCGTGCCATGGCCGCTTGGAGCTTCAAACCGGTCACGCGCTGCACGTAGGCTGCTGGAGTCTCACCGGGCATCACACCCTCAAGCGCTTCGGCGTCTTCTTGCGCATCGGGCAGCAACATCTCGCAACGCACGCCCCACTGGTTGAGCAGTTGCAAACGGCGTGGGCTTTGAGAAGCCAAGTAAACCCAGTTATTCACGGTGGTAAGGGTGGTTGGTGAGGATGGACCAGGCGCGGTAGAGCTGCTCGACCAAAAGCACGCGCGCCATGGCATGGGGCAAAGTCATGTCGGACAAACGGATGCGAGCGGCTGCGGCAGCACGAAATTCAGGGCAAAGTCCATCGGGCCCACCGATCACAAAGGCCACGTCGTCGCCCATGCTTTGCCACTGAGTGAGTTGCTGCGCCAGGGCTTGTGTGGTGTAGGTGCTGCCGCGCTCGTCCATGGCCACGATGCGGGCGCCGCGTGGGATGGCGGCTTCGATGCGCTGGCGCTCGGCGGCCAACAGCGTTTCGCGGGTTTTGGAGCCACGGGGCTCGGTCTTGACGGTTTTGACTTCCAAGCGCAAATCCGGCCCAAAGCGTTTGACGTAATCGTCACACGCGGTTTGGGCCCAATCGGGCATGCGCTGCCCAACCGCCACGACCCACAGCTTCATGCTTTCTTGGTGGATTTCTTGGCGGGTGCTTTGCTCGCACCTTTGGCCGGTGTTTTGGGCTTGGACTGCACCACCAGTTTGGCCATGGTCTTTTTCGCTGGTGCCTTTTTGGCCGCCA
This sequence comes from uncultured Hydrogenophaga sp., assembly GCA_964576495.1. Taxonomy (GTDB): domain Bacteria; phylum Pseudomonadota; class Gammaproteobacteria; order Burkholderiales; family Burkholderiaceae_C; genus Hydrogenophaga. The sequence continues at coordinate 9,728 of CAZNWS010000025.1, forward strand.
CCTTTTTCACCGGGACTTTGCTGGCTGGGGTTTTGGCTGCGGGTGGGGTGGTGGTTTTGCTCGCGACCTTGGCTTGCGACTTCACCGTGGCCTTCGCGCTGCGGCTGGGCGCAGTTTGGGTGGCGGTTTTTTTGGCGGCGGGCTTGGTGGGCTTGGCGACCTCGGGCTTGGTCGCGCCGTGTTTGGTGCGCACCGGCTTCTCGCCCCAAATTTCTTCCAAGTGGTAGTACTGGCGAATCACAGGTTGCATGATGTGCGCCACCGCAGAACCGCAGTCCACGATGATCCACTCACCGTTGTCCTCGCCCTCTGTTCTCGGCTTATCGAAGCCGGCTTCACGCACCGCATCGCGCACGCTGGCGGCCAAGGCCTTGGTTTGGCGGTTGGAGGTGCCGCTGGCAATGATCACGCGCTCGAACAGGGGTGAAAGGTGCTCGGTATTGAACACCACGATGTCTTGGCCCTTGACGTCCTCCAAACCATCAACGATGGCTCGCTGGAGTTTTTGAACGTCTTTTTTGGCAGTGGTTTCGCTGGTCATGAGGGCTTCTGATAGAGGTGATGTTGTGAAATATAGCTTGCCACGGCCGGATGCAGTGGGCTGTTGGATGGATCCGTGGCGTCAAAGTGCCCCTCTGCGGCGGCGGCCCGCAGTTCGGTGGAACTCCAAGGCAAGGCCGGCATGGACAGGTGAACACAGGGCCGTTCGTCGCTCACCCCGGGCTGTCCTGGGCGTGTCGCCACCACCACCGTTGACATGTCCAGGATGCGCCGCCAGTCCTTCCAAGTGGTGAACGCCGACCACTGGTCGGCCCCCATCAACAAGAAGATTTGGGCACCTGGCCACTGCGCTCGCAATTCGGTCAAAGTCTCGACAGTGTAGCTGGGACGCTCACGTTGGGTTTCGCGGGGGTCAATTTGCACCCCCGGCGTGTCGCCCCAAACCGCCTCGCACATGGCCAAACGGTGAGCAGCGTCGCTCAAAGGTCGGGCCTTGTGGTAGGCCTGCCCGGTGGGCACCACAAGCAAACGATCCAAGTGCAGCTGCGCCAGTGCGGCTTGCGCCATGGCTTGGTGAGCGGCATGCGGCGGATCAAACGAGCCGCCAAACACGCCCAAGCGGCCCACGGTGTTGCCGCCAGCTGGGCCCATCAGAGCCAGTCCTTGCGCACGATGAAGTCGCTGTACAAACGGGCCTCGGGGCTGCCGGGCTCGGGTTGGTGTTGGTAAGACCAGGTCACCAGCGGCGGCATGGACAACAAAATCGATTCGCTGCGCCCGCCCGAT
>CAZNWS010000026.1:0-1058 GCA_964576495.1 uncultured Hydrogenophaga sp.
GCGTCCACGTACACACCCAAATACCATTCGTGCACGGCCTGCGGCTTGACGCCCAAGAGGTGCGCATACACGCCCGTGACCATCAAGCGCTGGATGTGGTGCGCGTAACCGTGCTCCAGGGTTTGGCCGATGGCGTCGCGCAAACAGTCCATGTCGGTTTGCCCGTCCCAGAAAAAACCGGGCAACTCGCCTTGCGCCTCGAGCGCGTTGCGCTCTATGTAATCGGGCATGTGTGTCCAGTAAATCCCGCGCACGTATTCGCGCCAGCCCAAGACCTGCCGCACAAAACCTTCCACCGCCGGCAAGGGCGCGAGGCCCGCTTGCCAAGCGGCCTGGGCCGCCAGCACCACCTCGCGCGGGTTGAGCAGCTTGAGGTTGAGCGCGCACGACAGGTGCGAGTGGTAGAGCCAAGCCTCGCCGCGCCACATCGCGTCTTGGTACAGGCCAAACGAGGGCAGGCGGTGCTCGATGAAATCGGCCAAGGCTTGCAGCGCTTGTTCGCGCGTGACAGGCCAAGCAAACGAGGCCAAGCGGCCGGGGTGGTCCGCCAAGCGCTGCGAGACCAGTTGCAGCACGGCTTGGGTGGTCTCGTCGGGCGCGAAGCGGCTGGGCGGCGGCACAAAGCCGGGGCCTTGGGCACCAAAGTTCCCACGGTTGTCGGTGTCGAAATTCCACTGCCCGCCCACCGGTTGGTCACCGTCCATCAAGATGCCGGTTTTTCGCCGCATCTCGCGGTAGAAAAATTCCAAACGGATGGACTTGCGGGCTGCAGCGTGTTGCGCGAATTCGCGCACCGTCGAAAAAAAATGGGTGTCGTCGCGAATGTCCAGACTCAAACACTGGGCTTTGGCCACACCGCGCAGCGCTTGCAGCACGCGCCAGTCGCCTGGCGCTGTCATCACCAAGGCTTGTGCGGGGAAAGAAGACAAGGTGCGGGTGAGTTCGCCGGCCAAGCTCCCGCTGTTGTCGGGCGCGTCGAGCTCGCTGTAGTGCACCGTCCAGCCCTTGGCGCGCAAGCGCGCCGCGAAGTGGCGCATGGCGCTCAAAAACACGGCCGT
>CAZNWS010000026.1:1158-11006 GCA_964576495.1 uncultured Hydrogenophaga sp.
CCTTGGCGCGCAAGCGCGCCGCGAAGTGGCGCATGGCGCTCAAAAACACGGCCGTCCGGGCCTTGGACGAGCGCACGTGGGTGGATTCTTCCATCACCTCGGCCATCCACACGGCGTCTTGCGCCGGGTCGAAGTCGGCCAAGGCGCTGGCGTCGTCGTTGAGCTGATCGCCCAATACCAAGACCAGGTGGCGCAGCGGCGTGTTCATGCGGGGCCACGTTCGGGTGCTTCGCGCTTGCGTTGGCGGCACGCATCGGAGCAGTACAGCACCGAGTCCCAGTTTTTGGTCCAGGCTTTGCGCCACGTCATGTCGCGACCGCACACTGCGCAGGGTTTGCTGGGCAGGTGTTGTTTGTTGCCTTTGAAGCCGGTTTTCATGGTGTGAGCCCAGCATAACCAAGTCTGAGCGACCCCGTCGGTCTCTGGGACAATAAGGACATGAGCGACAACACCCCTACCCCCACCGAGCGTCCGGCTTTGCCCGACCACCTGTCCATCGACCCCCGCAGCCCGCATCACGTTCCCGCGGTGTTCGAGCACGACATCGGTATCCGCCTCAACGGCAAAGACCGCTTCGATGTCGAGGAATATTGCATCAGTGAAGGTTGGGTCAAAGTGCCCGCAGGCAAAACCCTGGACCGCAAGGGCAACCCCTTGATGATCAAGCTCAAAGGCGTGGTCGAGGCCTTTTACCGTTCATGAGCGACTGGGACGACACGCTGGCGCGGGCCCGCGCATACCTCACAGGCGAGGGTGCCGACCTAGACGTGCGCGCCGGTATGGCCCTGTTGGAGCAAGCCGCAGCGGCCGATCATGCGCCCGCTTTGGTCTTGCTCTCCGATGTGTACGAGCAGGGTGTGGCCCCGATCGAAGCCAACCGCCGTCTGGCCTTTGCTTACTTGGACCGCGCGGTCGAGCTCGGCCATGAAGAGGCGATGTTGCGCATGGCTTCGTGGTACCGACAAGGTTGTGGCGTGGCGGTGTCGCTCGAAAAAGCCTTTGCCTTGAACCAAGCCGCGGCCGAGCGAGGCAACCCCACCGCGCACTTCAACCTGGGCGTGGCCTACGAACAAGGCCAAGGCGTGAACGCCGATCCGGTGCAAGCCCAAGCCCACTACCTCATCGCGGCGCAAGCCGGCATCGCCCAAGCCCAACACAATTTGGGGGCTTGCTTTTTCCATGGGCGCGGCGTGGCCACCGACAAAGCGCAAGCCCTCAGCTGGTACGCCGTGGCGGCCGCGCAAGGCTTGGCGTTGTCGCAGTTCGCCTTGGGTGCCATGTACTTGGATGGCGACGGCGTTGAGGCTGACCCGGTGACCGCCTTGAGCTGGTTTTTGATGTCGGCCGCGCAAGACCACGCGCCATCGATCTTGGTGGTCAAGCGTTTGGTCAGCACCTTGCCCGACGAAGACGTGGCGCAAGCCGGTCGCTTGGCCGAGCAGTTCCCCGCGCAATGGGCCGCAGCCAAACAGGCCATGCGACAAGCCCGCCACTGACGGGCCCCGGGCGCTGTCAAGTCGCCTTGATGCGGAACCACACGGCGTAGAGCGCGGGCACGAACAGCAAAGTGATGGCCGTGCCCACCGCCACGCCGCCGATCAACACATAGGCCAGCGGGCCCCAAAAGCTGTCTTGGGTCAGCGGTACAAAGGCCAGCACCGCAGCCAAGGCCGTGAGCACCACGGGCCGAGAGCGTTGCACCGCCGCCTCCACGACACCTTGGAACGGCGACATGCCAACGGCGAAGTTGTCGGCCACTTGTTGCGTCAAGATCAGCGTGTTTCGCATCAAGATGCCAGCCAAACCGGTCAAACCCAACAAAGCCACAAAACCAAAGGGCTGCTGGAACAACAAGAGCGCCACCACCGCACCGATCAGGCCCAGCGGTGCGGTCACCAGCACCATGAAGGTGCCTGAGAACGATCGCATTTGCAACATGATGAACATGAGCATGAAGGCCAACATGGCGGGTTGCAGTTTTTGGATCGAGGCGTCGGCCTTGCCCGATTGCTCTACCGAGCCGGCGGTGTCGATGCGATAACCGGCAGGCAATTGCGCACGTAACGTGGCCAAGGCGCGGTTGAGGTCGGCCGTGACGTCGTTGGGTTGAGCGTCGCGGATATCGGCTTGCACGGCCAAGAAAGGTTCGCGGTTGTAGCGCTTGATCAGCGGGTCCTCAAAACGAACTTCCAAGCGACCCAGTTGGGCCAACGGCAGCTTTTTGCCGTCCAGTGTCAGGACTTCCAAAGCCCCTAGGCGGGTGGCGTCCAGACGCGCGTCGTCTAAGCTGCCACGCGCCACCACCTCGACCGTGCGCACGTCTTGGCGCAACTGCGACACCGGTACACCGCTGAGCAAAAACTGCATTTGTTGCGCCACGGCTTGCGGCGTTAAGCCCAACAAACGCAAGCGCTCCAAGTCCATGGCCAAGTGCAAGGTGGGTGCACGTTCGTCCCACTCCAAATGCGCATCGGCCACGTTGGGGTGGGCGGCCATGATGTCGCGCACTTGGTGTGCGATGGCGCGCAATTGCAGCGCATCGGGACCCGTCACGCGAAACGCCACGGGCCACACCACGGGCGGTCCAAACAAGAGGCCGGTCACGCGCACCCGGGCTTCGGGAAACTCGCCCAGTGCGACGCGTTCGCGCAGCAACGCGATCACACGCTCTCGCTCGACGTCGTTGTGGGTGACGGCGATGATCTTGGCAAAGCCCGGGTTTGGTGGCTCAGGACTGGCCGAAATGAAAAACCGCGGCGCGCCCGCGCCCACATAGGCCGAAAGGGTTTTGACCTCGGGCAAGGGCGCAAGGATGGCTTCAATCTTCTTCACCGTGTCGTTCGTCACCGCCACGCTGCTGCCTTGCGGCATGTAGACGCTGACCAAGACCTCGGGTCGGTCGGAGCTGGGGAAGAATTGTTTTTCAACGACGGTGGCCATGCCCACGATCGAAACGATCAGCAAGCCCACGGTCCCGCCCACAATCGCCCAGCGTCGGCGCACACACCCTTCAATGAGGCGGCGCAGGCGCTGGTAGGCGGGGCTTTGGTATTGCGCGTCGTGGTGCGCTTGACCGGTGGGCTGGAGCATCTTCACGCCCAGATAGGGCACAAACACCACCGCCACCAACCAAGAAACGATCAGGGCAATGCCCAAGACCCAAAAAATATTCCCGGCGTATTCACCCACCCCAGACTGTGCAAAGCCGATTGGGAAAAAACCTGCCACCGTGACCAAGGTGCCGAACAACATCGGCGCGGCGGTCACCGTCCAAGCATGGGCCGCTGCGCGCACGCGGTCCCAGCCTTCGTCGATCTTCACCAGCATCATTTCCACGGCGATGATGGCGTCGTCCACCAACAGCCCCAAGGCAATGATGAGTGCGCCCAAGGTGATGCGGTCCAGGTTGATGCCCATGAGCAGCATCACCAAAAACGTCAGTCCCAGTGTCAGCGGCACGGCCACGCCCACCACCAAACCGGCGCGCACGCCGATGGCCAACATGCTCACCCCCACCACCACGGCCACCGCCACCAAGAACTTCACTTGGAACAGGCTGACCGCACCGTTGATGGCATCGGCTTGGTTGGTCAAGACATCCAGCGACATGCCCAAAGGCAGGTCACGGCGTTCTTGTGCCAAAAATGCGTCGATGCGTTCGCCCAACTGCAAGCCGTTGACGCCTTTGGCCATCACCACGCCGAGTAAGACCGCGTCTTGCCCACGGGCGCGCACCAAGTAACTCGGTGGGTCTTCGTAGCCGCGGTGCACGGTGGCAATGTCGCCCACTTTGATCACGCGGTTGCCCACCCGAATCGGCACCGAGGCCAAGGCGCTGGGATCCGATAGGTCAGTGTCCAAGCGCAGGTACAGGCGCGGTCCAGCGGTTTCGATGCGCCCCGCGGCCATCAGTCGGTTGCTCGCGTCAATCGCGTCGAACACCGCTTGGGGTGAGACCCCCAAACCCACCAAACGCGCATTGTCGAACTCGAGGAACACGCGCTCGGCCCGCTCACCCAAGACCAAGGCTTTTTGGACGCCAGGGATGCGTTGCAAGCGGTCACGGATGTCTTCGGCCTCGCGCGTGAGCTCGCGCATGGGCATACCCGGGGCGGTCACAGCGATCAAATTGAAGTAGACATCGGCGAAGTCGTCGTTGACCCATGGGCCCATGACCCCGTTGGGCATTTGCGCGCTGGCGTCTTGCATGCGCTTGCGCACTTGGTAGAACAGCTCGGGCATCTGGGCTTGAGGCGTGGAGTCTTCAAACTCCACCTGCAAGTTGGCTTGACCAGCTCGGATGGTCGATTCGATGCGGTACAGGTTGGGGATGCTTTGCAGGCTTTTCTCCAAGCGGTCCACCACCTGCACTTGCAGCTCTTGGGGCGTAGCGCCGGGCCAAGCTGCGCTGACCATGACGACACGCACGGTGAAAGCTGGGTCCTCGGCACGGCCCAGCGCGTTGAAGGCGTAGACGCCGGAGAAGACCGATAGGATCAAAAAGAACAAGGTGACCGCGCGCTCGCGCACGGCCAGCGCCGACCAATTCATGGCGCTCATGGGGCGATCTCGCGCACGGCCATGCCGTCTTGGAGCAAATGGGTCCCCAAGGCGACCACCCGGGCGTTGGCTGGCAGCGGCCCGCGGATGCGGGCATGTTCATCGCTCAGGGCCAAGACTTCCACCGCTTGGGGCTGGACTGCGCCGTTGAGGAACAACCACACACGTGGACCTTGACCGCGCTCGTCGATGGCGCCGATGGGCACGGTCCAAACGCCGGCCTGCGCCGATGCTGGGCCGCCTTGAAACTCGGCGCGAACCAAAGTGCCCAAGGTCACGTCGCTGGCCGCCGCAGGCAGCGAGTAACGGGCACGTCGCGTGCGGCCCTGGGGGTCAACAGCACCGGCCACTTCGCGCAACTGCAGTAGCACCGCACCCGTGCTGAGCCAGGCGCGGCCTTGCCTTGGCGGCGTCGCGTTCTCTGGAAAAAACACCTCCAGTTCACGTTCGCCATGCTGCGCCAAGATGGCCACGATTTGACCAGGGGCCACAACTTGACCGGTTTGACCACTCACATCCATCAACACACCGCCCTTCGGGGCACGCAACCAGCCGTAACCTTCGGTGTTGTTCGCTTGCTTGAGTCGCGCCTGCGCTGCATCGCGGCGGGTCTGCGCTTCGCGCAAGGCCAAGCGTGAACGGTCCAAGGCTTGGGGACTGATGAAGTTTTGTTGGTGCAGTTGTTGGTTGCGTTGCCATTCGGCTTCTGCAATGGCCAATGCGGTATCGGCGGCGGCCGCATCGGCTTGCGCCGCTTGCAACCCGGCGTCCAAGTCGCGCTTATCCAGCTCAAACAAGACCTGGCCGGCTTGAACGGTTTGACCCGAATCGACTCGGCGTTGTGCAATGCGACCGCCCACTTGGAAGGCCAGCGGGGACTCCACTCGCGCACGGATGGTGCCAGAGAGAGAGGTTTGGCCTCCGTCGGCGGCACTCAGTGCCACTGTCTTGACCCATGGGGCCAGGGCGGGTGCCTCAGGGGTGTCGGGGGCGCAGGCCGTCAACAACACGCTGGATAAGGCCAAGGTCAATGAAACGACGCGCAAGGGCGAATGGCAAGGCATGGAAAAACTTTCAAATAGGACGTAAGGACTCAGCGTTCAGCGGGATAAACGATCAACATGGCAGCAGCCAGATCTTCAAGTGCCGTCCCCACCGATTTGAACACTGTGCGTTCTTGGGCATGCTTGCGCCCCACGGCCACGCCTTTGCAAAGGGTGGTGAGCGTGCCGCGCACGTCGTTGCTGGTGAACACGCCACGGGACATGGGGCTGAGTAAATCGCCGCTTTTGAGCAAGGCTTCTTCGGTATCGATCATCAAGCGGGCTTGCACAAAACACGCGTCATCCGCTTCGCGCATGTTCGGCGTGAAGCCGCCGATCAGATCCAAGTGCACGCCCTCGGGTAACCAGGCGCCGTGGATCAGGGGCTCTTGCGCCATGGTGGCGCAACTCACCACATCGGCTTCGGCGCAGGCGCTGGGCAAATCGGTCACGGCTTGGGCGTCCCATCCGGCCGCACACCAATCGCGCGCCAAGGCTTGGGCTTGATCGGTGCGGCGGGCCCACACGCTCACGCGCTCGATGGGGCGCACCGTTCGGTAGGCCTCGGGCAGGCAACGCGCCACAGCACCCGCACCCACCACCAACAGGTGACGCGCGTTCTCGCGTGCCATGAACGACGCAGCCAAGGCTGAGGCCGCGGCCGTGCGGCGCGTGGTCAGCGCGGTGCCGTCAATCAAGGCCAAGGGGGCGCCGGTGCGCGCATCAAACAAGGTGTAGCTCGCGTGCAGGCCGGGCAACCCCCTGTCTTGGTTGCCTGGGGCGATGTTGACGATCTTCACGCCGTAGCAGCGACCCGGTATCCAAGCGGGCATGATGAGCGAGGTGGTGCGTGCGCCGCCCGGGTTGGGAATCTCGTGCATGTGGCGGGCGGGGACTTCGCAGCCCAAAGCGAAACGTTCGCGCAAAGCGCCGATGAGTGGGCCCCAAGGCAAGGCTTGGTGGGTGGCGGCATGGTCGAGTTGAATCATGCGTTGATGGTAACGGTCACGGCTCTGGGACAATGGGTCCGGGCTCGAATGGTGTAGCCCGTTAAAAGGTTGAGTGTGCCCTCTGTTTTGCCCGAATCATCCGCTGCCTTGAGTGGCGACGCACCCCCCGTCAGTGGGCCATTGGCCCGTGAGGCCTTGGCTTTGGGTGCGTTTGACCACATGGTTGCGCAGGTCGACGGTTTTCGTTCACGGGCTGGTCAGCGCGACATGGCCGCGCACATTGCCAGTACCTTGGCGGACGTGGCTTGGGAGGACGATGCGCCGCAAGCCACGCAGCAAGCCGATTGGGTGCCCAGTGCTGGCGTTGGTCCGGTGCGCGGCATCGCCGTGGTACAGGCCGGCACCGGTGTGGGCAAGTCGGCGGCCTACGCGGCCACGGTCATCCCGCTGGCCTTGGCACAACAAAAGCGCGTGATCATTTCCACGGCGACCGTGGCGCTGCAAGAGCAGCTCATCGCCAAAGACCTGCCTGCCTTGTCGTCAGCTTTGTCACATCCCTTTGCCTTCGCCTTGGCCAAAGGCCGTGGGCGCTACGTGTGCCGCCTCAAGCTGGAGCAGCTGGCCACCGCCGACCCCGACGGCGTGGATTTGTTCGACGCCGACATGGTCGGCTCGCCCGAAGCCACCAGCAGCGAGCGCAGCAGCCAACGCCGCGAAGAACGTGGTGCCTTGTACGAGCGCTGGAGCGCCGATTTGGACGCCGGTCATTGGGACGGCGACCGCGACCGTTTGGCCGAGCCGCCCAGCGGCGAGTGGTGGGCCCCCGTGGCCGCTGAGCGCCACACCTGCACCGCGCGCCACTGCCCGGCTTACCACAGCTGCAGCTACTACCAAGCCCGTGCACGCTTGGCACAAGCGCAGGTCATCGTGGTCAACCACGACCTCTTGCTCTCCACCTTGGGCTTGCGCGCCTTGCCCTCGCCGGACGACTGTTACGTCATCTTCGACGAAGCCCACCACCTGAGCAGCGTGGCCCAAGGGCAATTCACCAGCGCCATGGACTGGATGCGCACGCAGTGGCTCGACCGCTTGCCGCGGGCGGTGGAAGATGTGGCCGCGGGCATTCAGTACACCGTCGGCATGGACGTGACGCAGCTGAGCAAGTCCATCAAAAGCGCGCAAGGCGAACTCGCCCGCATGGGCATGATGCGCATCGCGCAGCAGCCGGCCTGGACGGCTTTGGTCTCGCGCACCCCGCGCAGCGGCGAGCGCCGCGAGGGCAACGACCACCCGCCGCCGGTGATCGACCGGCTCGATCAAGGCGCTTTGCCCAGCGAGTGGGTGCCGTGGATCGAGTCCTTGCAAAACGACGCCAGCGCCTTGCTCAAGGTGTTCGAAGGCATGGCCACCCAACTCAAGGCCCAGGCGCGCGACAACCCCGGCGACGCGCCGCGTTTGGCGCAGCTCTACAGCCGCTTGGGTGTGTTGGCGCCGCGCTTGCAAAGCGTGGAAGAAACCGCCCGGCGCTGGTTGGAGGCACCCGTGGGTCAACAGCCGCCTTTGGCCAAGTGGTTGGAGGCGCAGGTGCACAACGGCTTGGTCACGCTCAGCGCCCATGCCTGCCCGGTGCAGCCCGGGCAGTTGCTGCGCCAACATTTGTGGCAACGCGTGCGCGCCGCCGTGGTCACCTCAGCCTCGTTGACCACCTGCGGCACCTTCGACCATTTTTTGCGCGAGTCCGGTTTGTATGGTGACCCCGCGGTGCACACCCGCGAGGTGCACAGCCCGTTCAACCACGCCGAACAAGGCCGCTTGGTCGTGGTGCAAACGAAGGCCGATCCCAAGGACGTGGAGGCCTACACCCACGAAATGCTGACCGCCTTGATGGTGGACCTCCAACAGGTCGAGCGCGGGGCTTTGGTCTTGTTCACCTCGCGCACCCAAATGAAACAGGCCTTGTTGGTCTTGGAGCAAGGCGCGAATCGCGACTTGCGCGAGCGGGTCTTGGTGCAAGGCGATGCTTCGCGCACCGTCTTGTTACAGCGCCACGGCGATCGGGTGGCCTCGGGTTTGCCGTCGATCCTGTTTGGCTTGCAGTCCTTTGGCGAGGGGTTGGATTTGCCCGGCGAATTGTGCGAGTGGGTCTTCATCACCAAGTTGCCCTTTGCTTCGCCCAGCGATCCCGTGGGTCAGGCCCGCGCCGATTGGGTCAAGGCCCAAGGCCGCGACCCGTTCAGCGAATTGGTGGTGCCCGCCACGGGTGCTCGTTTGTTGCAGTGGACCGGGCGCGCCTTGCGCACCGAAAACGACCAAGCCGTGGTGGTCTGTTACGACCCCCGTTTGTTGCGCCAAGCCTATGGGCGGCGCATGCTCCAAGGCTTGCCTCCTTACCGTTTGCAGCGTCGGGTCAACGGCCAAGATGTCGATGTGAACCCTTGAAACGAAAGACTTAGGCCCCATGTATTGGCTGATGAACGAAATCAAAAGTGTGTTGCGCGGGCTTTTCAAACTGGCCTTGCTGGTGCTGACCTTTGCTTTGGGTGTGGCGTTTTTGTTGGCCGCCATCGTGGTGGTGGTGATCACCGCGATGTGGTCTTTGTTGCGCGGTCGAAAGCCGACCATTTACACCACCTACACCCAGTTCCGTCAGGCCTCGCAGGCCTTTCGACAGGGGGGTGCTTGGCCTGGTCAACGCCCACCACCCGGCGTGAACCCCGAGGACGTGGTGGATGTGCAAGCCCACGAGGTCAGCGAGGCGCCACCGCGCTCGATTGAGCGCGATCAGCCGCCACGCTGAGCGACTCAGTCTTGGGATTGGCGCAAAGCCAAGGCCGCGTCGTACAAGGCGTTGCGGGACTGACCAGTGATGTCGGCGCACACCTTCACCGCGGTTTTGAGCGGCAGATCGGCGAGCAAAAGGTTCAGAACGCGCAGGGTCTCGGCATCCAAACCGTCGTCAGTGGCGGGTGCTTCATCGGGGTGGATCACCAACACAAACTCACCGCGCAGGCGGTTGGCGTCGGCTTGTAGCCAAGCGGGAAAGTCGGCTGCCTTCAGTTGGGCGATGTCCTCGAATTGTTTGGTCAGTTCGCGACCCACGGTCACGCTGCGCTCACCCAAGGTGGATAAATCTTGTGCCAGGGCGACGATGCGGTGGGGGGCTTCGAGCAAAACACAGGCGCGTGGGTCGGCAGCGATGGCGCGCACCTCGCGCAAACGCTCCGCAGACTTGGTGGACAGAAAGCCGCCAAACACGAAGCGGCCGTCCCAGCCTTTGTGGCCGGTGGCGCTGAGC
>CAZNWS010000027.1:0-10994 GCA_964576495.1 uncultured Hydrogenophaga sp.
GCTTGGAGGGCATGCCTTCACTGACCAATTTGAAACGGCGGTTGGTGCGAAAGGGGTCACCTTCACCTGCAAACATGCGTGTGGGGTCTTCGCCCTCGCGCTTGAAGGCGAACGTGCCAGCGGTGTAGGGGTAACTGCCGGGCACGTTGTCGAGCATGAGCCACTTCAAGATTTCGCCGTGGTCTTCGAAAGACGGCAAGGCCACTTTGCGGATGGTGGTGCCGCTCAATGAACGGGTGGTCAGGGCCGTGCGAATTTCTTTGTCGCGGATCTTCACCACATACTCATCGCCCGCGTAGGCTTGTTGCATGACGGGCCATTGAGCCAAGAGTTGACGTGCCGAAGGGTCTTGCGTGAGTTCCCGCGCCAGGGCCAAGTCGACCGCGGCTTCGGCCGCGCGGGCACGATCCGGTTTGTCAACCCGCAGCATGGCGGCGGCGGCGCGCAGTTGCTGGATCTCTCGTGCCAGTTTGGCTTGGGCGCGGGCGCGTTGTTTGTAGCCACGCACGGTGTCGCTGATTTCGGCCAAGTAGCGCGTGCGTGCGCCGGGCACGACCGGGTTTTGGTGCGTGCTGTGGCGCACGTTGACCACCGGCAAGCGACCGGCAGTGGTTTTCAGGCCCAGTTCGCCCAATCGCACCTTGAGTGCTTGGTAGAGCGCGGTCACGCCGTCGTCGTTGAAGCGGGCGGCCATGGTGCCGAAGACCGGCATCTGCTCGGTGGGGGTTTGCCAAGCCTCTTGGTTGCGTTGCACCTGTTTGGCCACGTCGCGCAGTGCGTCGCTCGCGCCTTTGCGGTCGAATTTGTTGATGGCCACGAACTCGGCAAAGTCGAGCATGTCGATTTTTTCAAGCTGGCTGGCCGCGCCGAATTCGGGGGTCATAACGTACATGGGCACGTCGACGTGCGGCACGATGGCTGCGTCGCCTTGGCCAATGCCCGAGGTCTCGACGACGATCAGGTCAAAGCCAGCGACTTTGCAAGCGGCCACCACATCGGGCAAGGCGGCCGAGATTTCGGAGCCGAAGTCGCGCGTGGCCAGCGAGCGCATAAAGACGCGCGGACCGTTTTGCCAAGGACCGATGGCGTTCATGCGGATGCGGTCACCGAGCAAGGCGCCGCCGCTCTTGCGGCGCGAGGGGTCAATGGAAATGACGGCCACGCGCAGCGCGTCGTCTTGGTCCAAGCGCAAACGTCGGATGAGTTCGTCGGTGAGTGATGATTTTCCCGCGCCGCCCGTGCCCGTGATGCCGAGCACAGGTACCTGAGTGTTGGCGGCCTGTTCGCGTAAGGCCTGGACCAAACCCGGATCGGCGCTGCCGTTTTCCAAGCCGGTGATGAGTTGAGCCAAAGCGCGCCAGTGCATTTCACCGTGACCTTGGATGGCGTTGACTTGCCTCGGGGCCAGCGTGCTGAGGTCGCGGTCGCAGCGCATGACCATCTCGCCGATCATGCCGGCCAAGCCCATTTTTTGACCATCTTCTGGGCTGTAGATGCGAACGCCGCGTTCGGCCAAGGCACGGATTTCGGTGGGGACGATCACGCCGCCGCCGCCGCCAAAGACTTGGATGTGTTCACCACCGCGTTCGCGCAACAAATCGACCATGTAGGCGAAGTACTCGTTGTGTCCACCTTGGTAGGAACTGATGGCAATGCCTTGCACATCCTCTTGCAATGCGGCAGTGACGACTTCGTCCACCGATCGGTTGTGGCCCAAGTGAATCACCTCGGCGCCCATGCTTTGCAAGATGCGACGCATGATGTTGATGGCCGCGTCGTGGCCGTCGAACAAAGAGGCTGCGGTGACAAAGCGCACCTTGTGCTGGGGGCGGTAATTGGCCAAGGCTTGGAATTCGGCGTTGAGTTGGGTCATGGCGCGGCAGGAAAGTTGATCTGTGACGTTTACGTAAACGTCAATTGGAATACTACCCCAGCTCTGGGTTGTGCGCCACCGGGTCGACCCGGGTGGCTAAAATACTTGGGAGGGTATGTTTTGTCACCTGTGTGAAAACCTTTAACGATGGAGACACCATGACCACCGTGCACGATCCCGAACGCAAACGCGCTTTGCTGATGCGACTCAAGCGTGTTGAAGGCCAATTGCGAGGCATCCAGCGCTTGTTGGAGTCCGACAGCGACTGCGAGCAAGTGGCCCAACAAATGGCTGCTGCGCGCAAAGCTTTGGACAAAACCTTTTTCAGCATGGTCGGTTGTGTGATCGCACAAGGCGATTTGCCGGCCGACGATGTGGCCGATATGTTGGCCAAATTTTCTTGATTGTCGTTTGGGAACGCCATGCCAGCCTTGTCCAACCCGATCCAGCTGTTCGACACCGCGTCGAGCACCTACACCTATGTGCTCTTTGATGAGCACAGCCGCGAGGCTTTGATCGTCGATCCTGTTGACGAGCAGATCGAGCGCGATTTGGCGGTCTTGCGAGAGCACGGCTTGAGGCTCGTGTGGGCGGTTGAAACACACGCGCATGCCGACCACATCACCAGTGCAGGCAAGTTGGCCGAACTCGCGGGCGCCAAGACCGCCGCGCCTGAGGGCTGCGGCATCGGCACCGCCGCGGTGCAGTTGTCCGACGGCGCCACCTTGAATTTTGGTGATCAACAACTTCAGGCCTTGCACACCCCTGGGCATACCGCAGGCAGCATGAGCTTTGTCTGGCGCCATGGAGAGTCGGTGCACGCCTTCACAGGCGACACCTTGTTGATCAACGGTTGTGGCCGCACCGATTTCCAATCGGGCAGTGCGTCGGCGCTTTACCGCAGCCTCACACAGGTTTTGTTTGCCTTGCCCGACGCCACCGTGGTGTGGCCCGGTCACGATTACCAAGGCCGCACGCACTCCACCATCGGCCAAGAAAAATCTGGCAATGCGCGCGTGGCCGGTAAAACCGAAGCCGAGTTTGTGGCCACCATGGACGCCTTGCAACTGCCCAAGCCCAAACGCATCGACGAGGCGGTGCCGGCGAATTTGATCTCGGGCTTGCGCCACGACGCCGACGCTGCTTTGGATGGGATGATTCGCCCCCAAAGCGATTACGCCGGTGATGTATCGGCTCTCCTGGCTTGGCAATGGGTGTCCGCCGGTGAAGCGGTGTTGGTCGATGTCCGCTCCGACGCCGAACGAGAGTGGGTCGGTTTTGTGCCGGGCGCTGTGCCGGTGGCTTGGAAGCAGTGGCCCGGCATGGCGATGAACGCCACGTTTGATCAGCAAATTCAACAAGCTGCAGGCGATAAGGCCGTGGTGTTGTTGTGCCGCAGTGGCGTGCGATCGATCGCCGCGGCCAAGCGCGCGACCGAACTGGGTCTGAAGGCCTATAACATTTTGGAAGGTTTTGAAGGCGATCCCGACAGCAACGCGCAACGCGGTCGTCGCGGTGGCTGGCGTTACCGCGGCTTGCCTTGGCGTCAAAACTAAGGCACTTGGCAAGGGGGGCAACCCTGTGTCTGAGGTAGCGATAATCTTCCCATGACTTTTTTGGCCCTCGACGTGGGAAACACGCGCCTGAAATGGGCGCTTTATGAAACGCCCGAACCGGGTGCGCGCTTGTTGGCCCACGGCGCCCAATTTCTGGAGCAAATCGAAACGTTGGCCGAGGGCGATTGGCGAGACTTACCTGTACCGCGTTGGTCCTTGGGTTGTGTGGTGGCGGGTGATGCTGTCAAACGTCGCGTCATGGATCAGATTGAGCAATTGCCGGGTTGGGATGTGGAGCCGCAATGGGTGGTGGCCAGCGCGCAAGAGGCTGGTTTGATCAATGGTTACGAGCAACCCATGCGTTTGGGTTCTGACCGCTGGGTCGCCATGATCGGTGCACGCCAACACATGCAAGCGAAAGGGCATCATGCCCCTTGCTTGGTGGTGATGGTGGGCACGGCCGTGACGGTGGAAGCCATCGATGCTCGAGGACAATTTTTGGGCGGCATCATCTTGCCCGGTCACGGCATCATGTTGCGGGCGCTGGAGTCTGGTACGGCTGGCTTGCACGTGCCAACGGGGCAGGTTTGTGACTTCCCCACCAACACCAGCGATGCACTGACCAGCGGCGGCACCTTTGCGATTGCTGGCGCGGTGCAGCGCATGGCGGACAATTTGACGCGTCACTGTGGTCAAGCACCGGTGTGCTTCATGACCGGTGGTGCGGGCTGGAAAATGGCACCCAGCATGTCATTGCCTGTGCACTTGGTCGATAGTTTGATCTTTGATGGTTTGCTGGCGATCGCCAGCCGCCGTTTGTCTGTGTCTTGAATCAATCTGAGAGTTTGAGATGAGCGATTTGAAATCCACGTTTGAAGCCGCGGTGGCCAATTCCAGCAAATTGTCTGAGCGCCCCGACAACGCCACCTTGTTGCGCATTTACGGCTTGTACAAACAAGCCACACAAGGTGATGTGCAAGTCGCCAAGCCGGGGTTCAGCGATTTGGTGGGCCGCGCCAAATGGGATGCGTGGAATCAGCAAAAGGGCAGCAGCGCCGAGACCGCGATGCAAGCCTACATTGACCTCATCGAGTCGCTGCGCTGACCTGCACCCAGCAGTCGTAAAACACCGGCGCTCGTCCCATGTCGGTCAAGCGCTGGCTGGTGACTTCGTTGACGTTGGTGCCATTGGCGCCCAACTTACGCCACCAAATTCCCATGCCATTGACCACGCCGGGCCGCGCCCGCGTGCTCACTTTGACCCGGCATTCGTAACGACCACGGTCGTTGAACACCACCACGGCTTGTGCTTCGGTCAGGCCGCGCGCGGCGGCGTCCACCGGATGCATCTCCAACCAAGGTTCGCCTTCCATGTCACGCAAGCTTTTGACGTTCACGAAGGTGGAGTTCAAAAAATGCCGCGACGGTGGTGAGATCATGGCCAACGGGTAGTCGGGGTGGGTGTCGGCAGGCTCGAAGTTGGGCAGGTGGTCGGGCAGGCCGTCTTGCCCTTGGTCGGCCAAACGCTGGCTGAAGAATTCGCAGCGCCCACTCGGTGTGGGAAAGCCGCCGTTGGCGAACGGTGCATCGGGCACGGGCAGTGAGGCAAAACCGTGATCGAGCAGCGCAGAGAAGTCCACCGCATCGCCAAACGCTGTTCGGCACAGCATCTCGTCGCTGTCCTGAAAACAGGGGTCGCGCAGACCCATGCGCTGCGCCAATTCGCGGAAGAAGTCGGTGTTGGTCCGTGCTTGGCCCACGGGGGCGATGGCGGGGCGGTTGAGCACCACGTCGGTGTGGCCATAGCTCATGTGCACGTCCCAATGCTCGAGTTGGGTGGTGGCTGGCAAGACGTAATCGGCCAGGTCGGCGGTGTCGGTCATGAAGTGTTCGAGCACGACCGTGAACAGGTCCTCGCGCGCAAAGCCTTGCACCACCCGGCTGGACTGCGGCGCCACGGCCACGGGGTTGCTGTTGTACACGATCAGTGCGTCTACCCGAGGACCAAAGTCGGCGCTGCTCGGGCGCAGCAGGTCGTCACCGATGGTGCTCATGTTGAGGGTTCGTGGGCGGCGATCGCCCAAGAGGTCGGGTCGTGCCAAGGCGTTGCGTTGCACGGGAAACGCACCCGACGCCGACAAAAGCAGACCGCCTGCGCGGTGACGCCAAGCGCCGATCAAGGCGGGCAAGCAGGCGATGGCGCGCACCGCGTTGCCGCCGCCACGCACGCGTTGCATACCGTAGTTCAATCGGATGGCCGCGGGTTGGGTGGTGCCATAGTCGCGCGCCAAACGTTCGATTTGTTCCACGGGGACGCCGCACACCTCGGCCGCACGCGCGGGCGGCCATTGCAGGGCGCGCTCGCGCAGCGCAGCCCAGCCCAGAGTGTGTTGTGCGATGTAGTCGTGGTCCAACCAGTCGTGCACGATGAGCTCGTGCATGATCGCCAGCGCCAAGGCTGCGTCGGTGCCGGGGCGCAGCGCGATGTGCTCGTGGCATTTGTCAGCGGTTTCGCTGCGCCGAGGGTCGATGCACACCAAGCGTGCGCCCAGGCGTTTGGCTTCTTGCGCGAGGCGCCAAAAGTGGATGCTGCTACCAATGGCGTTGCTGCCCCAAATCAGGATCAGTTTCGATTCGGCAAAGTGTTGCACGCGCATGCCGAGCTTGCCGCCCAAAGTTTGTGTCAACGCTTCCGCACCGGCCGAGGCGCAAATGGTGCGGTCCAACTGCGAGGCGCCCACAG
This sequence comes from uncultured Hydrogenophaga sp., assembly GCA_964576495.1. GTDB lineage: Bacteria > Pseudomonadota > Gammaproteobacteria > Burkholderiales > Burkholderiaceae_C > Hydrogenophaga. The sequence goes on from CAZNWS010000027.1 coordinate 6,173, forward strand.
CATGAAAGAAACGCGCCGCCATGCCTTCGCCTTGCACCAAACCCATGGTGCCGGCGTAGCTGTAAGGCAAGATGGCCTCGGGTTCGCGCGCGGCGATCTGGCTCAGGCGCGCCGCGATGTCGCCCATGGCTTCGTCCCAACTCACGGGCGTGAACTGCCCGCTGCCTTTGGGGCCCACGCGTTTGAGCGGGGTGAGCAAGCGCTCGGCGTGGTGGGTGCGTTCGGCGTAACGCGAGACCTTGGTGCACAAAACACCGTCGGTGCGCGGGTGATCGGGGTTGCCACGCACCGACACCGCCACACCGCCTTCGACGCGGGTGATCAGGGCGCAGGTGTCCGGACAGTCGTGTGGGCAGGCCCCACGGATCTCGTGGGTTTCAGTCGACGTCTGTGTCATGAGCTTCGGTGCGGGTCAGCTTGGCTCGGGCTTGGGCGCCATAAGCCTCGCTCAGGGTGAGCAAATGTTGTCGCTGGCTGGCTTCCAAAAAGGGCGACAGCACTTGCAATGCATGTTGTGCCCCGCGCAACAGGGCGTGTTGGGCGTTGTCGGTTTCCAAGGCTTGACGGGGGTTTTGCACATATTCAAAACTCAACCAATAAGTCACCACGACCACCATGTTGTTGGCCGTGGCCTCGATTTCTCGGGCATCGATGCGCACGGTGCCAGACGCCGACAGGCTGTTGAGCAATTGCCGCATGGCGCGGGTTTTGCTGTTGAGCACCGTTTTCACCTGTGTTTCCAGCAGGCGGTTGTTGGACAACAGGTCGTTGAGGTCGCGATACAAAAAACGGTATTCCCACACCCGCTCAAACAAGCTGTGCATGAAAAACCAAGCGTCCTCCACGTCGCGCACGCCTTGGCTGGCGGGCAAGAGTTCGGTCAAAGCACTTTCGTAGCGCTTGAACAAGCCGTTGATGAGTTCTTCTTTGGCGGGATAGTGGTAGTACAAGTTGCCTGGGCTGATGCCCAAGTCGGCCGCGATCATGGTGGTCGACACATTGGGGACACCAAAGCGATTGAACAGCGCCAAGCTGCCGAGCAAGATGCGCTCGGCGGTGCGGCGAGGCGCTTTCTTGACGGACGCCATTCAGGTCTTGCGGGCGCGCGCAGTGGGTGTTTTGGCTTTTGCCGTCGGGCTGCTGCGGGGCTTGCTGGATCGGGCTTTTGCCGGAGAAGACAAGGCATGCATCTGGGCGATGTGCTCTTCCAAGGCTTGGATGCGCGCTTGCAAAGCGATGATGTCCGGCGCGGTAGGCATGCCCAAATTTTGCAGGGCAGTCGCCACACGGTTCTCAAACAAAGACTCTAGCTTGTTCCACTGCCCCGTGGCTTTGTCGTTGATGTCGTTGGCCATGCCAGCGACTTGCGCTGTGACTTGTTCGGTGGCTTGGCTCAAGGCTTGGATGCGGGCTTGAGCGGCGGCTTGGGTTTTGCTTTGCAGCTGTTGGCCTTCGTTGACCAAAGTTTCAAAGACCTTGGCACCTTCGGCCTGTGCTTTGGCAAAAGCACCCAGCCCCGCCAACCAAATGTGTTGTGCCGAGTCTTTGACCTGTTCGGCGCGTTCGGTCAGTGGGTCTTGGGCGGGGGGGCGGCGGGTATTGGGGGTGCGTGTTTTGCTCATGCCCACACTGTAAGCCTTGGGTCGAGAATTGGGTAGGGGCATGGGCCTACAATTTCTCCATTCCTTCAGCCCTCACGGACCTTGCCTGCCATGACCGAATCTGCCGCTCGCCCCGCCATCGCCCGACAAGACCGCGCCGACATCTTGGCCAGTGCTTTGCCGGCCTTGCGCCGCAGCCATGGCAAAACCATGGTCATCAAATACGGCGGCAACGCCATGACGGATCCCGCCTTGCAACAAGCGTTTGCTGAAGATGTGGTGATGTTGCAGCTGGCAGGCATACGGCCGGTGGTGGTGCACGGGGGAGGTCCACAGATCGAGCAGTTGTTACAACGCTTGGGCAAGCAAGGCCAATTCATTCAAGGCATGCGCGTGACCGATGCCGAGACCATGGCGGTGGTCGAGTGGGTCTTGGGCGGGCAAGTGCAGCAAACCATCGTGGGCTTGATCAACCAAGCGGGTGGCCGTGCCATGGGCATGACCGGGCGTGACGGCGCCATGATCCAAGCCCAGCGCCTGCGTTTGGTTGACCCACAAAACCCCAGCGTGGTCCACGATGTGGGTCAGGTGGGCGACATCGTGTCGGTGGACACCCGTGCCCTTTCGGGTGTGGTGGATGCGGGCATGATCCCGGTGGTCAGTCCGATTGGTTATGGGCTTGAGAACGAGAGTTACAACATCAACGCCGACGTGGTCGCGGCCGAGTTGGCGAAGGCCTTGCACGCCGACAAGCTGCTCATGATGACCAACATCGCGGGGGTGTTGGACCAGGCCGGTCAACTCTTGCCTGAGCTCACGCCGACGCGCATCGATGCCTTGTGCGCCGACGGCACCATCTCAGGCGGCATGATCCCCAAAATTGCTGGGGCTTTGGACGCAGCCAAGAGCGGGGTGCAGGCGGTGCACATTTTGGATGGCCGCGTGCCACACGCCTTGTTGCTGGAAGTCTTGGGCAATGAGCCCTTCGGCACCACCATCCGTGCTCAATAAGGGCCAGCCCATGACCTCCATGCCGCACGACGAGATCCGCACTGACGAAACGGCATTGGGCACGGAGCCCACGCGCAAACGCCCCAAACCCGGTGAGCGTCGCGTACAAATTTTGCAAGCCTTGGCCGCCATGCTCGAGCAGCCGGGTTCGGAGCGGATCACCACCGCGGCTTTGGCTCAGCAGCTGGAGGTCAGCGAAGCGGCGCTTTACCGACACTTCGCCAGCAAGGCGCAGATGTTTGAGGCCCTGATCGATTTCATCGAGCAATCCATTTTGGGTTTTGTGGGGCAGCTGGAGCAGCGCGAACCCGACGCGACACAGCGCGCCCGTAAGTTGCTGAGTTGGATCTTGCAGTTCGCTGAGAAAAACCCAGGCATGTGCCGCGTCATGGTGGGTGATGCCCTGGTGTTGGAGCATGAGCGTTTACAGCAGCGAGTGAACCTGCTCTTTGAAAAATTGGAGTCTCAGTTGCGCCAATGCTTGCGCGAAGCTGCCGTGGTGGCGGGTTCGGCCACGCCCACGGTCCATGCGCAAGCGGACGCGGCGCTGATGATCGCTTGGTGCACGGGGCGCTTGCACGCCTATGCCCGCAGTGGATTCAAACGGTTGCCCACAGAGCACTTGGAGCACCACGTCTCGGTGTTGTTGCCCTGATCCTTCTGGGCACGAAAGCCAGCCCGCCACGATGTTGCGTTGAGCGGGTTTTTTGTGGGGGCTTGAAAAAAGCACGATCGTTCGATTATGATGCTTCACCCGTTCCACTCGTGAAGCATCAACGCCAACATGTCCAGCGCACAGCACAAACGTCCCTCAGCGACCGCTGAAGCCCCTCGTGCGCTCCACAAGGGACAGCAAACCAAAGCCGCCATCGTGGATGCTGCTTTGGGCTTGGCCACCCAAATCGGTTTGGAAGGTTTGTCCATTGGCGCCTTGGCTGAAGTCATGCGCATGAGCAAGTCGGGCGTGTTTGCCCATTTTGGGTCGCGTGACGAATTGCAAATGTCGGTCATTCGCGAATACCACACGCGTTTCGAGCACGAGGTGTTTTTCCCTGCACTGAAAGCTCCACGAGGTTTGCCCCGGTTGCGCCAGTTGTTCGATAACTGGATGCAACGCACCTCGGTGGAAATCGACTCGGGCTGCATTTACATCAGTGGCGCGGTTGAATTCGATGACCGCCCTGGGCCCGTGCGTGATGCTTTGGCGAGTTCGGTGCAGGTTTGGCTGGATGCCGTTCGCCGCACCATTGAGCAGGCCATAGAACAAGGTCATTTGCGACCAAACACCGATGCCGCGCAAATGGGTTTTGAAATTCACGCTTTGATTTTGGCCTTGCACTACGAGGCGCGCTTCATGCGCAACCCGACTTCCTTGCAGCGCGCGGTCAAGGCGTTTGAGTCCATCGTGGCGCGCAACAGCGCCATCTGACGTTCATTTTCTTCACAGGAGACCTCAACATGCCCATCTACAACCCGCCCTTGCGCGACATGCAGTTCGTCATGCACGAGGTGCTGCGCGTGGAAGACGAATTCAAGGCTTTACCCGCCCATGCCGAGACCGATGCTGACACCATCAACGCGGTGCTCGAAGAGGGGGGTAAGTTCGCGGCCGAAGTCGCGTTCCCACTGAACATCAGCGGCGACGAAGAAGGCTGCACGCTGGACAAAACCACCCACGCGGTGACCACGCCCAAAGGCTTCAAAGAGGCCTATGCCAAATACGTTGAAGGTGGCTGGGCCGCTTTGTCGTGCGACACCGAGTACGGTGGTCAAGGCTTGCCCTTTGTGGTGAACCAGTGCTTCTACGAAATGATGAATTCGGCCAACCAGTCGTGGACCATGTACCCCGGCTTGAGTCACGGCGCTTACGAGTGCTTGCACGCGCACGGCACGCCCGAGCAAAAAGCGCTGTACCTGCCCAAACTCACCAGCGGTGAGTGGACCGGCACCATGTGCCTGACCGAACCCCATTGCGGCACCGATTTGGGGCTATTGCGCACCAAGGCCGAGCCGCTGGCCGATGGCAGCTACGCCATCACGGGTCAAAAGATATTCATCAGTGCGGGTGAACACGATTTCACCGACAACATTATTCACCTCGTCTTGGCCCGCTTGCCCGATGCGCCCGCCGGCAGCAAAGGCATCAGCTTGTTCGTGGTGCCCAAGTTCAAGGTCAAGGCCGATGGCAGCATCGGTGAGCGCAACGCCAT
>CAZNWS010000028.1:0-8223 GCA_964576495.1 uncultured Hydrogenophaga sp.
TTGTGGTACTCGTCATAAGACACGTACAGGTGTTTTCCGTCTTCGGTCAGCATGCGGGCTCCAGTGGGTCAATGTGACACAGGCTCAGGCCTGGTAAGGATGGTGCAACAAAATCGTGTGGTCGCGATCGGGACTGGTGGAAACCACATGGATCGGTACACCCGTGGTTTCTTCGATACGCTTCAAATAACGCTTGGCGTTGGCGGGCAGCAAATCGAACTGGGTCACCCCAACCGAGGATTCGCTCCAACCGGGTAAGGTCTCGTAAATGGGCTGGCAACGCGCGATTTCGTCGGCGCCCATCGGCAAGATGTCGATGCGCTCGCCGTCGAGTTCGTAGCCCACGCAGAGTTGCAACTCGGACAAACCATCGAGCACATCGAGCTTGGTGATGCACAAGCCCGACAAACCATTGACCTGCGCGCTGCGCTTGAGCAGCGCGGCGTCAAACCAACCACAGCGACGCGAACGGCCAGTGGTCACGCCTTTTTCAGCACCGACGGTGCTCATGTGGTAGCCCGGTGTGCCTTCCTTTTCCCAATCGAGTTCGGTCGGGAATGGGCCACCACCCACGCGGGTGCAATAGGCTTTGGTGATACCGAGCACGTAGTGCAAGAGGCCGGGACCCACACCCGCCCCCGCGGCGGCGTTGCCGGCCACGCAGTTGCTGGAGGTCACAAAGGGGTAAGTTCCGTGGTCAATATCCAGCAAAGTGCCTTGTGCGCCCTCAAACAAAAGGTTCGTACCGGCGGTGTGGGCTTCGTTGAGTTCGCGCGAGACGTCGGCGATCATGGGTTTGAGCTGTTCGGCCTGTGCCATGGCTTCGGCGTACACGGGCTCGAACTGGATCTGGCCATCCTTCATGTAAGCCGCGATCTTCTCGTCCCACGCCAAGGTGGTCGAATTCAGGTAGTTGGTCAGCACATGGTTGTGCAGGTCGAGCAACTCACGCAATTTGGTGGCGAAACGCTCGGGGTATTTCAGGTCTTGCACACGCAAGGCACGGCGGGCAATTTTGTCTTCGTAGGCCGGGCCGATGCCGCGACCAGTGGTGCCGATTTTTTCGGCACCAGCTTTGACCTTGGCGGCCTCGCGAGCGATGTCGATGGCAGCGTGGAAGGGCAGGATCAAGGGGCAAGCTTCGCTCACGCGCAGGCGAGAACGCACCTCAACACCGGCCTTCTCGAGGCCTGCGATTTCTTCGAACAATTTGCCCACGGAAAGCACCACACCGTTGCCGATGTAACACTTGACGCCGGCGCGCATGATGCCGCTGGGGATCAGGTGCAAGGCGGTTTTCACACCGTTGATCACCAAAGTGTGACCTGCGTTGTGACCCCCTTGAAAACGCACGACACCCTGAGCGGTCTCGGTGAGCCAGTCAACCAATTTACCCTTGCCCTCATCACCCCACTGGGTGCCCACGACCACGACGTTGCGCCCAGGAGTGGCGCTGCTGCTCTTGTTCATCTGCTGCTTTCGAAACAAAATTTATAGGGGCTCAACGTGCCAAGCGCCGGCGCGTTGCACCAGCTGTCGGTCACACAAAAACTCGTCCACCTCATGCTCATGGCCGGGCAAGACACAGACCACGGTGTGGCCCTGGGCACGGCAATCAGCCACGGCACGTCGCAGGGCTGCATCTGAGCTCCACGGCGCACGGATGGCGGGTTGTAAGGGGCGCGGCGCCACGGCTTGCACCAACTCTTTGAGGTCCAAACTGAAACCCACGGCAGGTCGCTTACGACCAAACACCGCGCCCACCTCGTCGTAACGACCACCGCGCACCAACTCCATGGGCGAAGCGTTGGGTGCGGATGCATCGGGCTTGGCAAACATAGCAAAGCGCATACCGGTGTAATAGGCGTAACCGCGAAGATCGGCCAAATCGATAGACACATCCATGCCTTGCACTTGGGCTGCGAGCCAGCGCAGGTTATCCAAGGCGGATTGCAACCGTGCCGAGGGCGTCAAACGCTGTTGCGCAGCATCAATTACCTCTACCCCACCAAAGAGCGAGGGCAAAGCGCGCAGATCGCGCCTAACGGTTGCTGGCAAATCGGCTGAGAGCGCATCGAGTTCGGCCTGGTCTTTGCCAGCCAGCGCCGTGTGAACTCGAGTCAACCATGCAGGGTCGGCTGGCACATCGGCCAAGACGGCATCGATCACCCGCACATCGGACATGTCCAGCAACAGCTGGTTTACACCGGCGTGACGCAAACAAGCTTGTGCCAATTCCATGATTTCTAAGTCGGCTTCCACGCCCGCGTGGCCATAAATTTCGGCGCCCAGTTGCATGGGCTCACGACTGGCTTGCGCACGGTCGATGCGCGTGTGCACGACGGGGCCGCAATAGCTCAGTCGGGTCACACCGGCGCGGTTGAGCAAGTGGGCATCGATACGTGCCACTTGCGGTGTGCTGTCGGCGCGCAAGCCCAAGGTGCGACCCGAGAGCTGATCGACCAATTTGAAGGTTTGCAGGTCCAAGGCCTCGCCAGTACCCGTGAGCAGGGACTCGAGGTGTTCGACCATGGGCGGCATCACCAGCTCGTAGCCATAGCCACGGGCAGTGTCAAGCAGAGCTCGGCGAAGTTCTTCGATGTGGCGGGCCTCAGAAGGCAGCACATCGGCAATGTGATCCGGCAGGACCCAGGCGGACATGGACATAGGGGGTGCTGTTAAAACGGTGATTTTACCGGGTCAAGAGGAGTCAAAAACGAAAAAACCCGCCCTGGTGGGGCGGGTCTTGTGCGTCACCAGGGATCACCGTCCCAAATTGCTGCTGCGCAAAGCTTTGAAAAAGTCGCTTGACGGATCCATCACCATCAAGTCTTGCCTGTTGGCAAAGGTCGACTTATAGGCCTCCAGACTCCGGTAAAACTGGGCAAACGCCGGGTCTCGACCGAAAGCCGCCGCATAAAGCGCCGATGCATTGGCATCACCTTCGCCTTTGATTTTCTGTGCATCTCGGAAGGCATTGGCCAAGATCACCTCACGTTGACGGTCGGCGTCGGCACGGATTTTTTCACCTTCAGCAAAACCCGTCGAACGCAATTCGTTGGCCACGCGCTTGCGCTCGGCTTCCATTCGCTGGTAGACCGATGCGGTGATGCTCTCGGCATAGTCCACACGGGTGATGCGCACATCCACCACGTCCATGCCCCAGGGCTTTTCTGAGCCACGAACGGCGGCCAACACTTCGCGTTTGACATCGGCCATGAGTTCTTCGCGGCGGGTGGACAACAACTCGCTCACGGTGCGTTTGTTCACCTCTTGCTGAAATGAGTTTCGCACCACACGGTTGAGTTGCTGAGCGCCTGCGTTTTCATTCACACCCACGTTACGGATGTAGGTTTGTGGTTCGCTGATGCGCCAACGAACGTACCAATCGATGACCACACGCTGTTTCTCCGCGGTCAAGGTGGGCTCGGTTTCGGTGCTTTCCAACACCAACAAACGTTTGTCGATGTAAGACACGTTTTGGAAAGGGGGGGGTAACTTGAAATTCAAGCCAGGCTCGGTGATGACTTTCTGAATTTGACCCAGCTGGAAAACCACGCCGAATTGACGCTGATCCACCACAAACAGCATGGAACTGACAATGGCCAGCATCACCAGCAACGAGGAAAAAATGAAACCCAGTTTGTTCATGAAAATACTTTCTTTTCGCTCGGGTTTGGCAATCAGCGGACGTCGCGCTCACGCGAGCGGGCAGCGTTGTCAAGACTTCGCGTCGCGGGCGTGCTGGTCGGAGCGGTGCTGGGCGGCAACGAAGGCGAAGGGGCATTGGTCGCACCGTTGGGCCCAGTCAGTTGCATGATCTTGTCGAGGGGCAAATACAAGAGGTTGTTGCCCGACTTGGAGTCCACCAAAACCTTGGTCACGTTGCTGTAGACCTCTTGCATGGCGTCCACATACAGACGCTCACGGGTGACCTGCGGCGCTTTTTGGTACTCGGCCAGGATGGAACGGAAACGCTGCGAGTCACCTTCGGCCTGGGCCACAATCCGCGCCCGGTAACCTTCGGCTTCTTCGTTCAGACGGTCAGCTGCACCGCGCGCGCGCGGCACCACGTCGTTGGCGTAAGCCTCAGCTTCGTTCTTGGCGCGTTCGCGCTCCTGACCAGCTTTGAGCACATCGTCAAATGCGGCTTGCACTTGTTCTGGAGGGCGAACACCGCCTTGTTGCAAGTTGATGCCCACCACTTCAACACCCACCTTGTAGCGGTCCAAAATGGTTTGCATCAGTTCGCGCACACGTGGACCAATTTGGTCGCGCTCTTCGGCCAAGGCCGCATCCATGCGCATCTTGCCCACGACTTCACGGACCGCGGTCTCAGCGGCCTTGACGACCGCGGCCTCTGGGTCGCGACTCTCAAACAGAAAGTCGCGTGCATTGCTGAGCCGGTACTGCACGGCAAATTTGATCTCAACGATGTTCTCATCGGCTGTCAACATGGCCGATTCACGCAAACCCGTGGCCGGCACAATGCTGTCACGCCCCACATCGACCGATCGGATTTGGGTCACTGCCACGGTTTCGTGACGCTGAATAGGGAATGGCAATCGCCAGTTAAAACCAGCCCCGACGGTCGTGTGGTACTTACCGAACTGGGTGATCACAGATTGCTGACCTTCTTGCACGATGAAGAAACCCGAGCCCAACCACACCAAGGCCACCACACCGGCGATCAAACCGGCACCGATGCCCGTGGATTTGGGCGACGGGTTAAAGGCGGCACACCCCCGCCCTGCCCGCCTTGGCCAGAACCACCACCCCGACCACCGAAGAGGTTGCCCAGCTTGCGGTTGAAGTCGCGCCACAACTCATCCAAATCAGGGGGGCCTTGATGGGGACCACTGGGACGCTGGTCGCGCGGCGGCTGGTTGTCGCTACGAGGCTCATGCGAGTTGCCCTCCTCACCCCGGCCCCATCGGGGGTCGTTGAGGTTGAAGACACCCAACCAGCGTGCCCAGCGGGAACGGGGTTGCGACGCACCACCAGCGGGTTGGGGAGCGGATCGGGGAAATTTCAAATCCATATGTGCGAGTCTGGTGAGGTTGTGACAGTCTATTGTGCCCAATCAATCGGCCACAGGTTCATCGTTCGAAAATATACCAAGGTCTGCGCGGGGCAAAGGGCTGCGCTGCAACACCCATTGAGCCAAGTGCTCACGCAATTGGGCAACGCCAGCACCCGTTTGGGCACTGACAAAGATACGATCCACGCTGCGCTCAAGCAGTTCCATCGAATCCAAAGTTTTGTGGGGCAATCGCTCTGCAGGCAAAGCGTCGAGCTTATTAAAAACCAGCATTTGCGGCACATCGGCGGCACCAATATCGCGCAACACCGACATCACCGACTCGATTTGCTCGGGATGATCGGGGTTGGCGGCGTCCACGACGTGCAGCAACAAGTCCGCATCGGCGGCCTCTTGGAGCGTGGCCGCAAAGGCGTCCACCAAACCGTGAGGCAGGTTCCGGATAAAACCCACCGTATCGGACAGCGACACCGAACGGCCCGCCGATCCCAAATACAACTGCCGGGTGGTCGTGTCCAAAGTCGCAAACAGCTGGTCGGCAGCGTATGCACGGGCCTTGACCAATGCATTGAAGAGTGAGGATTTGCCCGCGTTGGTGTAACCCACCAAAGAGATGCTCAGGGTATCGCGACGCTCGCGTTGGCGACGTTGCGTGGCGCGCTGCTTTTTGACCTTCTCCAAGCGCTCTTTGGTGCGCTTAATCGCTTCGGCGATCATTCGGCGATCCAACTCAATTTGCGTTTCGCCAGGCCCGCCGCGCATACCAATACCGCCACTTTGGCGCTCCAAGTGCGACCAACGGCGCACCAAGCGCGTGCTGAGGTACTGCAATTTGGCCAACTCCACCTGCAGCTTACCCTCGTGGCTGCGAGCGCGCTGGGCAAAGATTTCCAAAATCAACAAGGTGCGGTCGTTGACCGGACGCCCCATGTGGCGCTCCAGATTGCGCTGCTGAGCCGGGCTCAGGGCTTGGTCAAAGAGGATTTCGGCCGCACCGCTGGCATCGGCCAGCAATTTGATTTCATCGGCCTTGCCCGAACCCACAAACAAAGCCGGATCGGGTGCGCGTCGTTTGCAGACCAAGCGGTCGGCCACGCCATAACCCGCGGTTTGAGCCAGCAAACCCAGCTCTTGTAAATCACCGTCGAAGTGGTCGTCACCGAAATCCACCCCCACCAAAATCACCGTGGGGATGGACTTATCCGACTCGTTCGGCTTCAAGCCTCAGGCTCTTCGGGCGTGGCGGCCGCGAACTGAACCGGACGACCCGGCACAATGGTCGAAATGGCATGCTTGTAAACCATTTGGGTGACAGTGTTGCGCAGCAAGACAACGTATTGATCAAAGGACTCGATTTGACCTTGCAACTTTATGCCGTTAACCAGATAAATGGAAACCGGCACATGCTCCCGGCGAAGTTGGTTCAAGAAGGGGTCTTGCAAAAGCTGGCCTTTGTTGTTCACGATATGCTCCGTGTTGAAAATTAAACGATGGCCTGACCATACCACATGGGTATCAAGACCGAAGGGGGGAATCCCCGAAATCAGTTCTCTTTGAACGGGTTTTGCGAAGATTTGAATTCGATCCGCAGCGGCGTGCCCACCAGATCAAAGGCCTTGCGAAAACGCGCTTCCAAGAAACGCTTGTAGGTGTCCGTCACGTGCTCGAGCGAGTTGCCGTGGATCACAATGACCGGAGGGTTCATGCCACCCTGGTGAGCGTAGCGCATCTTGGGGCGGAACATGCCGCTGCGCTGCGGCGATTGAAACGCCGTGGCCTCTTGCAACAAACGCGTGAGCATGGGCGTGGGCATTTTGCGTTTGGCAGAAGCATGGGCTTGAGCGATTGACTTCCACACCGGGCCCAAACCCTGGCGCTTTTGCGCCGAAATCAAGTGCAGCGAGGCAAACTTCAGGAAGGCCAATCGATTTTCGATGCCGCGCTCGACCAGCTCACGCTGGTAGGAATCAACGGCATCCCATTTGTTGATGGCCAGCACCACGGCGCGGCCACTTTCCAAAATGAAGCCGGCGATGTGGGCGTCTTGGTCGGTCACGCCTTGCGTGGCATCGAGCAAGAGCAGGACCACGTTCGCGTTCTCAATGGCTTGCAGGGTTTTGACAACTGAGAATTTTTCGATTGCCTCAAAAACCTTGCCTTTGCGGCGCAAACCAGCGGTATCGATCAATTCAAAACGCTGCCCTCCTCGCTCAAAAGGCACGGTGATCGCATCTCGCGTGGTACCCGGCATGTCAAAAGCCACCAAGCGCTCTTCGCCCAACCAAGCGTTGATGAGCGTGGACTTGCCCACGTTGGGTCGACCGGCCACGGCCAAACGGATGACGGTTTCGTCTTCGGCCGGCGGATCCTCATCGTCCACTTCAGGGATGTGCAAAGCATCCAAAGCAGCGTCCAGCATGCTGCGAATGCCCTGACCGTGAGCGCCAGAGACGGGCACCACTTCGCCCAGGCCCAGCTCGTAAAACTCCACCAACTGCAAACCCTGGGTCATGCCCTCGGCTTTGTTGGCCACCAACACCGTGGGTTTGCCCAGTTTGCGCAAGTACTGTGCAATGTCGTGGTCTTGTGTGTTGAGGCCCGCACGGGCGTCCACCACGAAAATCACCACATCAGACTCGGCCACGGCTTGCCGGGTTTGTTTGGCCATCTCGCGGTAAATGCCTGCGCTGGCGTCGGGCTCAAAGCCGCCGGTGTCGATGACGATGTACTCGCGCGAACCCGCACGGCCGTTACCGTAGTGGCGATCGCGCGTGAGGCCGGCAAAGTCGGCCACGATCGCGTCGCGACTGTGGGTCAAACGGTTGAACAGGGTGGACTTGCCCACATTGGGCCGGCCCACGAGGGCGATAACGGGTTTCACAAACAATACCTTTTAAAAGACCTCAGCGCCCATGGGGCGCGGGCCATCACGGTGCACGCCAGGCGTACACACCACCCTTGCGGGTTTGAAACAGCACGAAACCGGCGGCACTCACGGGAGCCCCGACGATGGCCGAACCATCGGCACGCCACCGAGACACATCCTCTGATGTCTTGATGTCCACCGTGTGCACCACGCCTTGCTCATCGCCCACCAGCGCACGGCCGTTGATGACCACAGGTGCAGTCAAGCCGCGGTACTTGAAGCGCTCCAGCGTCCACAAGGGCTCACCGGTGTTGCG
>CAZNWS010000028.1:8233-10753 GCA_964576495.1 uncultured Hydrogenophaga sp.
CCACGATCGCGTCGCGACTGTGGGTCAAACGGTTGAACAGGGTGGATTTGCCCACATTGGGGCGGCCCACCAGGGCGATAACGGGTTTCACAAACACTACCTTTTAAAAGACCTGCGCCGAAGCGGCGCGGTCATCACGGCGCACGCCAAGCGTACAAACCACCTTTGCGGGTTTGAAACAACACGAAGCCAGCGGCGCTGACGGGAGCGCCAACAATGGCCGAACCATCGGCACGCCACCGAGACACGTCTTGGGCGGTCTTGAGATCCAACGTGTGCACCACGCCTAACTCATCGCCCACCACCGCGTGGCCATTGATGACCAACGGAGCGGTCAGACCTCGGTACTTCAAGCGCTCCAGGGTCCACAAAGGTTCGCCGGTGTCACGTCGCCAGGCAACCAAACGGCCATCGCTGTCCGAGCCCACAACGTGTTGCTGATCGCCGTGCACACCCACCGCGCCTTGAGAGGGGCGAGTCCATATCACCCGTCCCGTGCTGGCATCAACACAACCCACGGCGGCGTTAAAAGCACGGGCACAAACACTGTTGCCTATGCGGCTGACGGGCCCCACCACATCCACCAGACGCTCAACCTCGTTGGTACCGCGTGGCGTGGCCAAAGCAGCATCCCACACCACTCGACCATGGTTGGGATTCAAACCTTGCAAACGCCCCAAGCCCCCAGCCACCAAGGTATCACCCACGGCCAAGAGCGCCCCAGCTTGGCGCAGAACCAAGGGGTCACCGCTGCGGGCTTGCACCCACAAACGGGCCCCTGTGCTGCCATCAAAGGCTTGGGTGGAACGGTCCGACAAGGCCACAAACACGCGCCCCCCCGCCACCAATGGTGGGGTGAGCACACGGGCAGGCAAACGCACCCGCCACAGAATCTGCCCTGACTGAATCAACAGCAGTTCGTTACTCAATGTCACGACCGCCACGCGCTGAGCATCACCGCCGACACCAGCGGACAAAGCCTCTGGCAAACGCAATCGCCAATTCACAACACCGTTGCTCGCATTGATCGAAAGCAATTCGCCTTGATCGGTGGCGGCCAGCACCGTGGTTCCCACCACGTGCAAACGCAACAAACCCGAGCTCTCGCCCATGGGCACGTGCCATGCCCAGGCCGCAGCTTGCACGGGCGGTTGAGCGCTCAGGTCCGTGGGCTTGGGCGCGCCGACGGTGGCGCAACCGATGAGGCCAGCCAAGGCCGACATCAGAACGGCCCCACCGCAAACTCGGCGTATCGATACGAGCGGCATCATGGCGTCACCAGGGAGCTGGCATCCACACCCATGGCGGCCAATTTGGCGGCCACCAAGGTGCGGTAAGCGTCTTGAACACTCAAGGCCTTGTAGGCGGCCTCATAAGCTTGGCGAGCTTCGACAGCCTTGCCTTGAGCCATATATACATCGCCCCGGCGATCAGCCACCAAGCCGGCAAAAGCCACCGGCACGGGTGCTGCTAATTGGGCCAAGGCGGCATCCCAAGCTTGGGCTTGGATATCCAACGCGCTCAAACGCAAACGGGCAATGGCTTTCAAGGCATCGTCGCTGGCCGATTCGGCGACCCAAGCCAAGGCCGCACGCGCTGGCTCAATTTGCTGGCGATCCACCTGGGTTTTGGCGGCCAACAAAGCGGCTTGGGCGGTCAAGACGGTGCCGCCGTATTGCTTTTGCAAGTCGCCGAGTGCACGTTGCATGCGTTCGAGCTCACCCGCCTTGGCGGCACGCTCGAACTCATCGAACAACACGGCCGCTTCGGCACCTTGTTTGTTTTGCCAGTACTGCCAACCGTTCCAAGCCGCGATCGAACCAAACACCACGATGAGCACCGCGCTGATGGCATTGCCGTACTTGGCCCAAAAATGCTTGATCTGGTCCAGTTGTTCTTGTTCGTCGAGATCGAGGGGTTTGGCCATGACTGAAAAAGCTCTAAAAAGAAGGGATTGTAGAGGGGGCTGGACTCAAACGGCGCGCAAGCCCGGACCCCACTGGGCCACACCCGAGAGTGGCTGCAAGGTTTGGACGGGGGCGGACCCACTCGCGTCGGCGCGCAAGGGCTTAACCGCGACCTGCCCTTGGGCGAGTTCGTCGGCGCCAAAAATCAAAGCCACACGAGCGCCACTGCCGTCGGCTTTTTTGAACTGCGACTTCATGCTGCCCATGCCTTGGGCCGTGGCGGCGTGCATCTGCACGTTCACGCCCATGGCACGCAGCTCGCGCAGCACCGGCATGACTTGGGGCATCACCGCCGCATCGGGCACCACCGCATACGCATCGGGTACCGGATCGGCAGGCAAACAGGCTTGGGACTTGAGCAACTCCAAAATGCGCTCCATGCCAAGCGCCCAACCGACGGCGGGGGCAGACTTGCCACCGATTTGCTCGAACAAGCCGTCGTAACGGCCGCCGGCACACACCGTGCCTTGTGAGCCCAGCTCGGTGGTGACGAACTCAAACACCGAGAGGTTGTAGTAGTCCATGCCGCGCACCAAGCGTGGGTTGATGCGGT
>CAZNWS010000029.1:0-10669 GCA_964576495.1 uncultured Hydrogenophaga sp.
GTGTCGACGATGTTGATGTGGGTGCCTTCCCAGCTCACGGCGCAGTTCTTGGCCAAAATGGTGATGCCACGCTCACGCTCAATGGCGTTGTTGTCCATCACCGTGTCCACGACTTTTTCGTGCTCGGCAAAGGTGCCCGACTGGCGCAGCAACTGGTCAACCATGGTGGTTTTGCCGTGGTCAACGTGCGCAATGATCGCAATGTTACGAATGGGAGTGCTCATGGTTTTGTTCCAAGATTTGTTGAATGTCAATGGGGCTCAGCAGACGCCCCGGAATCAGTTCGCCCGCCACCACATGGGCAGTGCCCAGCAGTGCAGCGGGTTGGCGGCCATAAACTTTGACATGCGGCTGGTTGGGCCAAGCACCTCGGCGTCTAAGACCGTGTAAAAAACGTCCCGCATCGTCGTTGTCCAACAGGATCGCTTCGTGTTGTGACAACAAGATGTCGACCGGCTGCAACTGCGCCAGACGCGTGGGTTCATCCATCGCTGCCAAGGCCTCCAAGCCGATGGTTTGCGATTCGTTGAATGGCCCGGTTTGCACACGCCGCAGCGCAGACAAATGCGCGCCACACCCCAGGGCCTCACCAATGTCCTCGCCCAAGGTACGGATGTACGTGCCTTTGCTGCACTGCACACACAAGGTAACAAATGGTTCGTCGCCTCTCAGCTCAAACCCCAGCAAGTCCAACTCAGCAATGTGTACACGGCGGGCCTCGCGCTCAA
Organism: uncultured Hydrogenophaga sp.; assembly: GCA_964576495.1. Lineage (GTDB taxonomy): Bacteria > Pseudomonadota > Gammaproteobacteria > Burkholderiales > Burkholderiaceae_C > Hydrogenophaga. The sequence continues at coordinate 729 of CAZNWS010000029.1, forward strand.
CGGTCACGCCCTGACGGGCGTATTCGTACAGCGCTTTGCCGTCCTTTTTCAAGGCACTGTGCATCGGCGGAATCTGCTCAATGTCGCCCATAAAGGTATCCAGCACCTCCACCAAGCGGCCAATGCTGGCCTCGACAGGCCGAACAGACACAACAGACCCTTCGGCATCGCCGGTGGTGGTGGTCACGCCCAAACGCAGGGTGGTTTCATAGGTTTTGTCGGCATCAAGATGCAACTGACTGAACTTGGTGGCCGCCCCAAAACACAGGGGCAACACCCCCGTGGCCAGTGGGTCCAAGGTCCCCGTGTGCCCGGCTTTTTCGGCGCGCAGCAACCACTTGGCCTTTTGCAAAGCGTCGTTGCTGGACAGGCCCAGCGGTTTATCGAGCAACAACACCCCATGCACAGGGCGCCGCTGCACCCGTGTGCGTGGCGCGGTCATGGTTTATTCATCCTTCACGCGTGAAGACACCGCTTTGGCGATCAGAGCGTTCATGTCGGCCGCACGTTCGGTGGTGCGATCAAACACAAAATGCAGCGTAGGCACCGTATGGATGTGCAAGCGCTTGAACAGGCCGTTGCGCAAAAAGCCCGCAGCTTGGTTGAGGGCCGATTGGGTGTCGTCTGGGTCACCCACCAAGAGACTGAAGAAGACTTTGGCGTGCGCGTAATCGGGCGTGACCTCGACAGCTTGGATCGTGACCATGCCCACCCGTGGGTCTTTGAGCTCACGCGCGATGAGCTCCGTCAGATCGCGTTGGATCTGATCGGCCACTCTAAAACCGCGGTTGGGCGTCGAAGACTTCTTGGCTGGCATGGTACAGACGCTCAGAGGCTACGAGCCACTTCCTTGATCTCAAAGAATTCGAGTTGGTCGCCTTCTTTGATGTCGTTGTAGTTCTTGAGCTTGACACCGCACTCAAAGCCTTCTTTGACTTCACGCACGTCGTCTTTGAGTCGTTTGAGCGAATCAAGTTCGCCGGTGTACACCACCACGTTGTTTCGCAAGAGTCGGAAGTGAGCGTTGCGCGTGACCATACCGGAGGTGACCATACAACCGGCGATCGTGCCGATCTTGGTGGCCACGAACACAGTGCGAATCTCAGCCATACCGATAACTTCTTCGCGCTTCTCTGGCGCCAACATGCCCGACATGGCGGCTTTGAGCTCATCCACCGCGTCGTAAATGATGTTGTAGTAGCGCAGATCAATGTCGTTGCCTTCGGCCAATTTGCGAGCGCCCACATCGGCGCGCACGTTAAAGCCAATGACCACGGCCTTGGACGCAATGGCCAAGTTCACGTCGGATTCGCTGATCGCACCCACGCCGGCGTAAACCATCTGCACCTTGATCTCGTCGGTCGAGAGCTTGAGCAAGGACGAGGCCAAGGCCTCTTGCGAACCTTGCACATCGGACTTGATGATGATGGGCAAGACCTTGACTTCACCCGCTGACAAGTCGGTGAACATGGAATCAAGCTTGGCCGCCTGTTGCTTGGCGAGCTTGGTGTTGCGGAACTTGCCTGCACGGTAAGTGGCAATCTCACGGGCGCGGCGTTCGTCGGCCATGACCATGAAATCGTCACCCGCTTGGGGCACTTCTGACAAACCTTGGATTTCCACTGGAATCGAGGGGCCCGCTTCTTTGATGACTTTGCCGTTTTCATCGAGCATGGCACGCACACGCCCCGAGGTCTGGCCCACCAACACCACATCGCCGGTTTTGAGCGTGCCGCTTTGCACCAGCACCGTGGCCACCGAGCCGCGGCCCTTGTCCAATCGAGCTTCAATCACCAGACCTTTGGCCATGGCATCGACTGGCGCTTTGAGCTCCAACACTTCGGCCTGCAACAGCACCTGTTCCAGCAAAGCGTCCACGCCTTCGCCGGACTTGGCCGACACGCCCACGAAAGGCACATCGCCACCGAACTCTTCGGGCACCACTTCTTCGGCGATCAGTTCGGAGCGCACACGCTCAAGGTTGATACCAGGCTTATCGATTTTGGTCATTGCCACGACCATGGGCACGCCGGCCGCTTTGGCGTGTTTGATGGCTTCTTGGGTCTGGGGCATGACGCCGTCGTCGGCCGCACACACCAAGATCACGATATCGGTGGCCTGCGCACCGCGAGCACGCATGGCCGTGAAAGCCTCGTGGCCGGGGGTGTCTAAGAACGAAATCATGCCGCGTGGTGTTTGCACATGGTAGGCACCAATGTGCTGCGTGATGCCGCCGGCTTCGCCAGCAGCCACCTTGGCTCGACGGATGTAGTCGAGCAGCGAAGTCTTGCCGTGATCGACGTGACCCATGACGGTGACCACGGGAGCGCGGGGCATGAGCTCCGCGGTTTGCGAGGACACTTCGTCGGCGGTGAAAGCTTCTGGATCGTCCAGTGCCGCCACCAAGGCTTTGTGGCCCATTTCTTCGACCACGATCATGGCCGTGTCTTGGTCCAAAGACTGGTTGATGGTGACCATCTGACCGAGCTTCATCAACTGCTTGATGACTTCCGACGATTTCACACTCATCTTGTGCGCCAGTTCACCCACGGTGATGGTCTCGGGCACGTGCACCTCGATGGCCTTGAATTCGGTGGGCACCGAAAACTGGGAGCCGCCATCGCGCGAATCGCGATCGTTGCGACGACCACCCCGCGGACCGGAACGCCAGTTGCTCGCGCGACCGGCCGTGGTGTCGCCACGGGTTTTGATTTCTTTTTTCTTGCTGGCATCTTCCTTCCAAGTCGATGACAGGTTCTCCGACTTGACTTCTTTTTTGCCAGAACCCGTCGCGGAGACCGCCGCGCGGGCGCCCGGCGTAACGGCGGGCTTGTGCAAGGTGCCTTTCGCGGCTTTCTCTGGTGCAGGCTCCGGTTTTTTGGCTACCAAGGTGCGAGCAGGCGCTGCCATCATGGCGCGGATATTGGCCGCCTCGGCTTCCGCTTTGCGTCGGCGATCGTTCAAATCGTTGGCTTTGGCTTCCTCCAACTTTTTGGCTTCGGCTTTTTTGTCTTTGTCGGCTTGAGCCGCCGCAACACGCGCCTCTTCCTCGGCAGCCGCCGCAGCACTGGGTTCAGGGGCCGACGGGGCTGCTGCAGCAGCTTTGGCCGCGGCTCGCTCGGCTTCGGCTTGCGCTTCACGAGCTTCTTGGGCTTCGCGCTCCAAGCGTTTTTGTGTCAGCTCTTCTTCTTGACGACGCAGCAGTTCGGCTTGACGGCGCGCATCTTCTTCGCGTCTCGCCAGTTCTTCGTGATCAATGACCGACACCGGCTCTGCCGGGGCGGATGGCGCCTCGGACGCAGGCACCACTTCGTCGTCGCGTTGAATGAAGGTGCGTTTTTTGCGGACCTCGACCTGAATCGTGCGAGCACGTCCGGTGGCATCGGCTTGCTTGATCTCGGTGGTGGATTTCTTCACCAAGGTGATTTTTTTGCGCTCACCGGTGGCCGTACCATGGCTGTTCTTAAGGTGGTTGAGCAAAGCGTGCTTGTCCGACTCCGACACCACATCGGTCTCGGATTGCTTGGAAACGCCAGCCGCGCTGAGTTGCTCCAACAAAACGTTGGTGGGCTTGTTCAGCTCGGCGGCCAATTCGGCTACTGTGTTACTGGTCATTGGGTGTTATCTCCGCTTGGGCCTCCGCTGTTCAAGATGTTTGCTGCGCGTCGTCACCGATAAACCAGTGCTCGCGAGCCTTCATGATCAGCGCAGTGGCCTCCTCGGCGGTCTGACCCGTGATGTCGGTCAACTCGTCGGTGGCAAGGTCGGCCAAGTCGTCGCGGGTGTGAACACCGGCTTCGGCCAACTTGGCAATCAGGTCCACGGTCAAACCGGTCAGATCGCGCAGGTCTTGAGAGACGGCCTCCACGCTTTCTTCTTTGGCAATTTCCATGGTCAACAGGGCGTCTTTGGCGCGCGTGCGCAACTCATTGACGGTGTCTTCGTCGAAGGATTCGATTTCCAGCATTTCTTGGATGGGCACATAGGCCACTTCTTCGAGACTGGTGAAACCTTCCTCGATGAGGATGTCGGCGATTTCTTGGTCCACGTCCAACTTGGCCATGAACAGTTTGCGAATGCCGTCGGACTCTTCGGCCTGCTTTTGGGCTGACTCGTCAGCGGTCATGATGTTGATGCGCCAACCGGTCAGCTCGGAGGCCAAACGCACGTTTTGGCCGCCGCGACCGATCGCAATCGCCAGGTTTTCTTCGTCCACGACCACGTCCATCGCGTGACGTTCTTCGTCGACCACGATGGACTGCACGTTGGCCGGGGCCAAGGCACCGATGACGAACTGCGCAGGGTCTTCACTCCACAACACAATGTCTACACGCTCACCAGCAAGCTCATTGGTCACGCCATTGACGCGCGAACCGCGCACACCCACGCAGGTGCCGATGGGATCGATGCGTTTGTCAAAGCTGTGGACAGCAATTTTGGCCCGAGAACCCGCGTCACGCGCACAGGCCTTGATATCCAGTAGGCCTTGTTCAATTTCGGGCACTTCTTGACGGAACAACTCCACCATGAAGGCTGGCGCGGAACGCGACAAAATGATGGGCGCACCACGCAAGGTCAAGTCCACGTCCATGATCATGGCGCGAACGCGGTCACCGGTGCGGAAATTCTCTTTGGGAATCAATTCGCCGCGCTTCAAACGGCCTTCGACGCGCCCGGACTCGACGATCAGGTCACCTTTGTCCATGCGCTTGACGGTACCGACGAAGATTTTGTCGCCACGCGACATGAAGTCGTTGAGCAGCATCTCGCGCTCGGCATCGCGGATTTTTTGCAAAATCACCTGCTTAGCAGCCATGGCACCGATGCGACCGATGGGCACGCTCTCAACGGGCTTTTCCAAATAGTCACCCTCTTCCACATCGGCCAGCTCTTCGCGAGCGTCGGTCAACAACTCCTCGGCGTCGGGGTTTTGCAAACCAGCCGAATCGGGCACGACCAACCAACGACGGAATGTCTCATAAGCGCCTGTGTCGGGGTCGATCGAAACACGGATGTCCACATCGCCCTTGTAGAGTTTTTTGGTGGCCGAAGCCAGCGCCATTTCAACAGCTCCCAACACAACGTCGCGCTCGACATTTTTCTCGCGGGAAATGGCATCGATCAACATCAACATTTCGCGGTTCATTTCAGTGGCCACCTTTCCAATTCACGTGTTCATTCAAATCAATCAACAAAACCATTGCCATCACTCAGCACCTGCAGCGCCGAGCTCTGCTGTGGGTGCGGCCTGCCGCCCCCGAAAATTCACCAGCGGCGCCAAGCGCGCTTGAGCCACTTCATCGAGTGTGAAACCCAAAGCCTGCATGGGCACGGGCGGGCGCTTCTTGCTCACGCGCTGACCGGGCTTGACCGGTGGCGCATCGCTCCAAACGATCTGCCAACGGCCATCTTCGGCACGCTCCAACGTGCCTCGAAACTTCTTGCGGTTGGCGGCAACGTCAGCCCCCGTCACACCAATGGCTTCTTTCAGCGTGATATCGATCACTTGACCGGCAAAACGCTGGTAATCGAGTTCGTGACGCAAGGGACGATCAATGCCGGGCGAACCCACCTCCAAGCGTCGGTAATCGACTGCTTCAACTTCCAGCAAATATTGCAACTGTCGCGTGACACGCTCGCAATCTTCAACCGTGACAAAACGTTCCTCGGTGATTTGCCCCTCAGCGGGCAATTCAAAAGGCCAATCGATGGTGATGCGCAACAACCCTCCGGCGGAACGTTCAATTTCCACCAAGTCAAAACCCAATCCTGAGACGGTTTGTTCTACGCTGGTTTGCCAACTCATCGGATGAAAAAAGCCCTTTGCTCACCACTGCACCTCGAGGGCGCAAAAACGTTCGGCCAAAAAAAATGGGCCGGTAATAACCCGCCCATTTGGTCGTGAAGGCCATATTGTAACCGCAAATCCCCGTCAGTTTTCAAGCACCCACTGAATGACGTTTTTGGCCAAGAAACCCAACATGCCGAAAGACAAAACCAAAAACAATACAAAAGTACCAAACTTTCCAGCCTTTGAGGCCACCGCCAAATTCAAGACGATGAACAACATGTACAGGATGAAGGCGCCAACACCAAAAGTCAGACCAAATTGAGCGATCTGCAGCTCGGTATAACCAAACAGGGTGGTTTCCATCGTCAAGCGGCTTCCAAATTAACCGTTCCACTGCTGGGCAAACCCAGCAATTCACAATAGGCGTGCCAACTGGCATGGGCCAACCATGGCACCACCACCACCAAGCCCACCAAACCCAAGACCATGGCCAAACCCGTGAGAGCGGCCAACAGCACGGCCCACAATCCCAAGGGCAAAGGGTGGTTGGCCACAGCCAGCCAACTTGCACGAACTGCGCCCCCCACACTCACACGCTGATCCACCAACATCGGCAAAGCCACCACGGTGGAAGCGAACATGGGCGCGGCCAGCGCTGCGCCCACCACCAACCAGAGCTCAAACAAACCCACGTCGCGGACCAACACCACATGGCGCAAAAAATCCAAGGGCTGGCGAATGGGCTGATCGGCCATCAAGGTGATCAACGCCGCCGAAGTCAGCACCCAGCCGGTACCTGCCAAACCCAACAACAGACCAAAGCGCACCAAACGGCCATCGCCGGATCGCCACAAACCGAGAACCTCACGCATCCCTGCGCAACGCCCGGAACTGCAAGCACGGCTGACGTGGTACAGGCCTGTGGCCAAAATGGGCGCCACCATCAAAAAACCTGAGAACGCGCCGGCCAACAACCAAAACTGATCCCAAGCCAGCAGCACCATCAACCCACCGCCGGCTGTCAGCGCAAAACCGTGGAGCAAACCCGGCACCGGGTTGCGGCGCAGGTCCGCCCAACCCAGCGCCAGCCAACGCAAAGGGGCCAAGAAATCAATGGTAGGCGTGTCCTCTTGAGGCGCGGGAGTGGCATTCATGGCAACAATTCCAAGTTCAAAACAGATTAGTCGCCCGCGCTTTCAACCAGCTTGCGGGTGTAGGGATGGGAGGGTGATTGCAACACACGGTCAACCGGGCCTTGCTCGACCACCTGCGCATCTTTCATCACCAAGACCTCATGCGCCATGGCACGGATCACCGCCACATCGTGGGTGATGAGCACATAGGCCAAGCCACGTTCCATTTGCAAGCGCTGCAACAAACCCAAGACCTGTTTTTGCACCGTCACATCCAAAGCGCTGGTGGGCTCGTCGAGTACCAAGAGTTCGGGACCAACGATCAGGGCACGGGCAATGGCCAAACGCTGGCGCTGCCCACCCGAGAAAGCGTGCGGATAACGCGACAACAAAGGCTCGGCCGCCGATGAGCTGTCGGCCAAGCCCACGTCATACAGGGCTTGCAGCACCTCGGCACGGCGTTGCTCAGCACTCAGACCAGGTTGGTGCACGCGCAGGCCCTCTCCCACGATTTGCTCGACCGTCATGCGCGGCGAGAGCGAAGAAAACGGGTCTTGAAACACCACCTGCACGCGCTGGCGTAAAGCGCGATCAGCGCCGTTGCGCTGGGCCGAGGCCCAGTCGGTGCCACCCAAACGCAAGACCCCGGTGTGGGGCAACAAACCCAGTAACGCCAAGGCCAAGGTGGTTTTTCCCGAACCGGACTCGCCCATCACGCCCAGGGTTCGAGCCGGCCTCACGCACAGCGACACGTCGCGCACAGCATCGACCGAACCGCGCCCGAACCAGCCTCGCCAACCCGGGCGCGGCACCGGAAACGACACGCCCAAACCCTCAGCCTGCAACACCGGCGCGCCAGACGGGGCTGGGCCGTCCAGCTCGGCGTCGCGCTCGGGGCGGCTGGCCAGCAGCTGCTGGGTGTAGGGGTGTTGCGGCGACCCGAACACGTCGGCCACCCGCCCCTGCTCGACCACGTGGCCGCGCTCCATCACCAATACATGATCGGCAAAGCGCCGCACCAAAGGCAGGTCGTGCGTGATGATCACCAAGGCCATGCCGTGTTCGCGCTGCACATCGACCAACAACTCGAGCACCTGCTGGCGCAGGCTCACGTCCAAAGCCGTGGTGGGTTCGTCGGCCAACAACAGGCGCGGCGCGCTGGCCAGCGCCATGGCGATCATGGCGCGCTGGCGTTGGCCACCGCTGAGTTGGTGAGGAAAAGCCCCGGCGCGGCGCTCAGCCTCGGCGATGCCGGTGCTGGCCAACAGCGCCACCGCAGCGGCATGCGCCTGTGCGGGGTTCAGCCCTTTTTTCAGGCGCAGCACCTCGGCGATTTGTTCGCCCACGGCGTACAGCGGGTTGAGCGCCGTCATGGGCTCTTGGAAAATCATGGCCACGTCGTCGCCGCGCACGCCGCGCATCTCGCGCTCGCTCAGGGAGCTGAGTTCGCGCCCATCGAGCACGGCCGAGCCGCTGACCTGGGCATCGGGCAACAAACGCAGGATGGACAAGGCCGAGACGGTTTTACCCGAGCCCGACTCGCCCACGATGGCCCACTTCTCGCCCGCGCGAATCTCCACGTTCAAACCGTGCACCACCGGCACACCCCCAAAAGCCACGCGCCAATCGCGCAGCTGCAACAAAGGAAGATCGTTGCTCATCGGTCTTGCTTTCGGGGATCGAGCGCATCGCGCAAGGCGTCGCCCATGAAAGTCAGCAACAACAGCGTGAGCACCAGCACCGCGAAGGTGCTCAGCGAGATCCACCACGCGTCGATGTTGTTCTTGCCTTGGCTGAGCAACTCACCCAAGGACGGTGTGCCCGGCGGCACGCCCAAGCCCAAGAAGTCCAGCGAGGTCAGCGCCAAAATGGCCGCGCTCATGCGAAACGGCAAAAACGTCACCACCGGCGTCAAGCTGTTGGGCAGCACATGACGCCACATGATCTGCCATGAACTCAGGCCCATGGCGCGCGCGGCGCGCACGTAGTCCATTTGGCGGTTGCGCAAAAACTCGGCGCGCACATAGTCCGACAAACCCATCCAACCAAACAGGCTCAGCAAGACCAAGAGCAGCGCCACACTGGGCGCGAACACCGCCGAGAAAATGATCAGCAAATACAGCTCGGGCATCGAGCCCCACACCTCCATGAAGCGCTGGAACACCAAGTCGACGCGCCCGCCAAAAAAGCCTTGAATGGCGCCGGTGATCACCCCCAACACGACGCCCGTGAAGGTCAGAGCCAATGCAAACAAGACGCTCACCCGAAACCCGTAAATGAGCTGCGCGAGCACGTCGCGCCCACGGTCGTCGGTGCCCAGCCAATTGGCCGCCGAAGGTGGCGCGGGGTTGGGTTCGGTGGCGAAGTAGTTCAGCGTTTTGGGCCCGTAAGGGTTCGGCGCAAACACCGCCCAATGGCCCGGCTCGGCCAAACGCTCGCGGATGAAGGGGTCTAGGAAATCCGTGGGGGTTTCAAAGTCGCCGCCGAAGGTGGTTTCGGGGTAGTCCTGCCACATCGGTGTGTACCACTGGCCTTGGTAGCGCACCACCAGCGGCTTGTCGCTCGAAACCAGCTCGGCCGCCAGGCTCAGCACCACCAAGACCACGAACAGCACCAAGCTGTAAAAGCCCAAGCGGTTGCGACGAAAGCGGGCCCAAGCGCGGCGCGCGGGGCTGGCGCTGTGGGTGGGCTCAATCGAATTTGACACGGGGGTCCACCCAAACGTAACAAAGATCGGACACCAGCTTGGTGAGCAAACCGATCAAGGTGAAGAAGTACAGCGTGCCCAGCACCACGGGGTAGTCGCGCCGGATCACACTCTCAAAGCCCAAGAGGCCCAAACCGTCCAAAGAAAACAAGGTCTCGATCAACAACGACCCAGCAAAAAATGCGCCCACAAACGCCGCCGGAAAGCCGGTGACGATGGGGATGAGCGCGTTGCGGAACACGTGTTTGTAGAGCACCTGGCGCTCCGACAAACCCTTGGCCCGTGCGGTCAGCACGTACTGCTTGCGGAT
>CAZNWS010000030.1:0-8970 GCA_964576495.1 uncultured Hydrogenophaga sp.
CATCACAGATTGCTTGCCCTTCATGGCATTGAATTCATCCGTTGACAAGCCCACCACCAAGCGAGTGCCCAACTCCTTGGCCCGACGAAGCAGGGCCACATGACCAGGATGAAACAGGTCAAAGGTGCCGTAGGTCAAGATGGTGCGTTGGCTGGTGGCGGTCATGGTGATCTCCGACGAGAAGAAAACCGCAAGAGGCTTAGACCTCTTGCGGCTCAATCATCACTGCAGCAAGGACAGAACCGACTGGGGTTGCTGGTTCGCTTGCGCCAGCATGGCAGTAGCGGCTTGTTGGATGATCTGCGTGCGAGCCAACTCGGTGGTGGCCTGCGCGTAATCGGTATCCAACACTCGACTGCGCGATGCCGCGGTGTTTTGCGACACGTTGGTCAGGTTGTCGATCGTGTAAGTCAATCGGTTGATTTTGGCGCCCAACTCAGCACGATACGTGTCGACCTCTTTGATCGCGTCATCAATGGTTGTCAACGCTGCGTTTGCGGAGGTTTGGGTAGCAATGTTGAATGCGGCGCTACCACTACCTGAAGCATGAGCCACCGACGAGATAACACCAGAACCGGAAGTGGTTAAGTCTTTAAAAGTAACCGTGATGGTTTGCGAGGCGTTCGCCCCCACATGGAATGTGGTCACGCCACTTCCAGAACCGCCGGGCATGGTGCCCTTCATCAAGTCCATCTTGTTGAACTGGGTCATACCAGCGATACGGTTGATTTCTTCAGACAGTTCTTTGAACTCCAAATCCAAGAACGCACGATCGTCGGTGGAGTTGGTGTCGTTGGCAGACTGAACGGCCAATTCGCGCATGCGCTGGAGCATGTTGTTGATTTCGACGGTACCGCCTTCGGCCGTCTGGATCATGGAGATCGCGTCGTTGGCGTTGCGAACGGCTTGGTTCAAACCGCGGATTTGCGCAGTCATTTTATTGCTGATGGCCAGACCAGCAGCATCATCGGCAGCGGTGTTGATGCGCTTGCCGGTAGACAGCTGCTCCATGGCTTTGCTCATCGAGCGTCCGTTGATGGTCAGCGCGCTTTGCGCCACCAGGGCTTTCACGTTGGTATTGATAACTGACATGGTGTTTCTCCTTTAAGGCAGATCACTGTTGGATGGCAGGCTATCTGTTGGGAAGGACCTGCCTTAACGTTGGACAGCGGGCGATTTGCTTGCTGTTAAGAAATGAATCGGCGAATGTTTCTAAAGCTTTAACGAATTTTGTGAGAATTTCGGAAAATTTTTTCCGCCCTGGCAAAGCATGGCCACTGCGCACTCACAAACTCTCGTTGAAGAGCAAACCCTTGCCTTCTTCAATGCTGTGAGCCATGCGGATGATTTCTTCCGATGGGATTTGTCGGACCACTTCACCGGTTTCGATGTTGCGAACGATGATGATGGGGCGATTGATTTCTTCGTCCATCTGGAAGCTCAAATCGCGAGCATTCGCTTTGAGCTGCTGGTTCAGACGATCAATGGCTTCCTGAATGTTTTCGCGCATTTCTTTGGCGCTGAAGCCAAGATCCACCTTCTCAGGGGCTTGGAGCTTGACCTTGGCCACGGCGGTTTCTGCAGACTCGGCCTTGGGTTCGTCTGCAGGAACCGACACAGCCGTGACGGCCGGACTTTTGGCCGTGACAGCTGAACTGACCGCAGGTGCGCTGCTGGCAGGGTTGATGTTCATGGTTGACTCCTTCTCGGGTGAGGCCCGAAATGACGGTGTTGTCAAAGGGAGTCGGCGCAACAGCGGCAAACTTTAGCCGCTGTTGGCAAAAAAATACGCTGGCGTACTTACTTCTTATACGCGTTGGCCATGCCTTCGAAGGTGCCCTTGAGGCTTTCTCGCAGGCTGTTGGTGCTGCCCACGATGGACTCCATGGCGCTGAATTGGCGCATGTAGCGGTCCAAGAGCTTTTGCATCTGGTCTTCAAGCTTTTCCAGATCGGCCTTGAAACGGTCCACCTGCTGGGTGGCGTTTTCCGTTTGTTGAGCGATCAGCCCGGTGCTGCGCATCATGACGTCGATGGCTTTGACCGCGTCACCCGCCACACCCGCATCGGCGACGCTGTAAATGCTTTGGTTGTTGGTGTTGGCGCTGAACATCTGAGCCACCTCGTCGAAGTTGCTTTGCAACTGCGTGGCGAGTTTTTCTTTGTCGAACTGCAAAACGCCATAGCGGTCGAAGCTCAAGCCAACATCGCGTGGGGCTGTGACGGTGCTGCCGGGTGTGCTGGAAGTGCTCGTCAACATCGAACGCACTTGAGTGCGAATGTTTTGCAAAAGGCTGTCACCCGCCAAGACGCCACCAAACTCCTCAACCTCGCTGGTGCGGTCACCCAAAATTTTCAGGTTTTCTTCGAAGTTGTTGTAGGCCGTGACCAAATCTTCGATTTTTTGCGTGATCCCGCTGGTGTCGCGCGTCAGGTCGATGCGCGCTGCGCCGGAAGTGACGGTCGCTAGGTTAAACGTCACGCCGTCGACCACATCGCTCACGCTGTTGGTGGTGCGCTCAATCGACAATCCGTTGACGGTCAACAGGGCATTTTGGGCTGTTTGTAGGGTGTTGCTGACATCGTCAAAGCCCAAGTCAATCGGCGAACTCAGGCTGAACGACTGCTCAGCGCCCTCCTCGCCCGTGACCACGATTTTCCAAGGGGTTGCGCCGCTGGTTTGAATCAACTGTGCACTCAGTCCCAAGTCCGCTCCATTGATGGCGGCCACCACACCCGCGGGTGTATCGGTGCTCACGGTGATGGTTTGGGCGCTACCACCATTCACACTCAAAGACAAATCAAAACTGCTGCCGGCATTGAGTGTGGTGCTGCGCTCGGCAAAGCCATCGCTGGTGGTCCGCTGAGCTTGGGCGATTTGCGTCACGTTCACCTGGTAGCTGCCGGCCGACGCGCTGGGGCTGGCCACCACACCCAAGGCGGAAGATTGTGTATTGGCCACTTGCAAAGAGGCAAAGTCGCTCAGGTCGTTCAAACCCGAAAAGGCGGTTTTGAGTTCGCCCAACGAGAACTGAATGACGCCATAGCCCGAAATGCGCGCTTCGGACTTGGCGATTTTTTCGGCGATCACGGCTTTGCGGGGCTCGCGCGTGGCCTCCATCAGGTCCTTGGCCAGCTGCTGGGTGTCGATGCCGGAGCCGGCGCCGAGGGCGTTGACGAAGTTGGTGGCCATGGTGTTGAGATATTTGAGAGCGTGTACAGTTAATTCGGCAGCTGCTGCGAAAACTTAACGGATGTAGTCAAACAAATTGAGCTGCGACACCTTGGAGAAGCTGCTCATGGCGGCTTCCAGCGACAACATTTGTTTGTTCATGCGCGTCACGGCCTCGGTGTAGTCCAGGTCTTCCACATCGGACAGCGTGGTTTTGAGGCGCAACACGGTTTCGTCGATCAAGGCCATTTGCGTGTCGACCTTGTTCATTCGAGCGCCGACATCGGCCGTGGCCAAGGCCATGCCCTGGTGCATGTGGTCCATCTCGGCGATGCTGCGCTGCATGTCAGCCTGGGTACCGCTTTTGACGGCGGTGATCAGGTCGTCCACCGCTTCGAAGAAGCCAACGCCCACGGGGCCGTCGTCGGTCTCTCGCACAACGCGGTTGAACACATCGGTGCCCACGCGGTTGAAGGTTTGCAGGTCTTCCTCGCCCGAGGTCATTCGGGTGCGCGTCTGGTCGCCCCCATAGGGGTTGGTGCCGCTGGTGGCGTACGCCGGGGTGTCTGAACGCCCTCCTGAAAACAAAAACTGACCTTGGTCGTCGCGGCTGTTGGCCACGGTGACGAGTTGGTCGCGCAGGGTCTGCAGTTCCACCGCAATCACGTTGCGACCGTCGGGGCCCATGGTGTCGTTGGCCGCTTGAATGCTCAGCTCTTTGATGCGGGTGAAGACATCGGTGGCGCTGGAAAGCGCCGTTTCCTCGGCCTGAAAGCGGCGCTGCACGGTCTGCAAATTTTGAGCAATGCTTTCTTGACGCTCCAGTGCCGAGCGCAAACGGTCGATGGCAATGGCTTGGTCGGGGCTGTCGCTGGGACGGGCCAACTGCTTGCCCGTGGCCATTTGGGCTTGGGTAGTGGCCACCCGGTTTTGTGCGGTGGACAGCTGCTGGGTGGCGCGGTCAAAGAAGTAACTGGTGGAGATTTTCATGGTTCAGTCCCCGTTCATCGGATCGCCAGCAAGGCATCGAACAAGGTCGTGGCGGTTTGCATGACGCGCGCATTAGCTTGGTAGGCCTGCTGAAAACGAATCAGGTTGGCGGCCTCTTCGTCCAAACTGACCCCCGCGATGGCGTCGCGCGCCTCAATGGCTTGCTGGTTCACCACCGTCAAAGCTTCGGCCACGATGGTGCTTTGGCGTGCCACGTTACCCGCCTTGCTGATTTGGTTACGGTAGGCGTCGCTGATGCTGTAACCGTCGGCTTGGCGCTTGAACTCCAGCTCGGCCATGGCCTTGATGTTGGCGTTGTCGCCCACACCGTCGTGGTTGCCATCCACCCGGAAACGGTCCCCTTGGGACGGCATGCCCGTGAAGCTCAGGGTAATGCCGTTGTATTCGATCGCCCCTTGGTGGGGGTCGTAGGTCCGCTCGGCCAACACAGTACCGGTTTTGACATCGGTCAGGGTGTACAACCCGTCGGCTTGGAACTCCAACTCAACCGGATTGGCACGCAAGGCCTCGAGAGCATTGAATGGGCTCACTTTGAAATCGGCAGAGACTTCAATATTGACCGTGCCTGCACCCCCATTGGCATCAGAAACGAAGATCAGCAAATCTTCGGGCACTTCACCGTCCCAATACAACGCGGTCCTAAAGCCCAAAGAGGCCAAATCGGCGGGGTTACCCGCATCGGCAAAACCCAATTGGATATCGTCCTCGGTGTTCACGGAGGTGAGCACCAAACTGGCTTGCCTTTGAATGCTCTCGTTGCTTGTCCCCGGGTTGAGGACCATGTCTTGGTAAGCGACGGTGGCTTCGACACCGGTGTCGGCGGTCTGGGTATTGAGCCATGCCGCCAAGTCTTCCGGGTGATCGGTGCCGCTGTAGGCCGTCAAATCGACACCATTCAAACGCAATTGTCCGGCGGCAATGGTGACCGCATTGGCCGTCGCGTCGTCCAGAAAACGACCTTGCAACTGCGCGGCCATCGGGTTCATCGATTCGGCCTGATGCGGGTCATCCAAGGACAGGTCGTATTGGGGCGCGGACAACGGTGAAGCTTTTGCACCGATGAAATACGTGGCCTTGAGGTAAGCACTGTCCACCTCACGCGGATTCAAGTAGCCGGTGTCATAGCTTGCACCTTCGGCCAGGCTGGGGTGATCCAGCAACAGGCTTTGTTGACCTTCGGTCAAGGGGGTGCCCAAGAGGTGACGTCCATCTTGGGTGATGAGCTGCGGCCATTGCCCGGCGGTGTCGAAATACACGACCGCGTTTTGGGTGCCAGCGCTCAAAGTGGCGGCCCCAGTGAATGCCGCCACTGGCAGCGTCACGTTTGCGCTGGGCATACCCAAAGCGGGGGAAAACAATTCCGCCAAAGGCGTTGGGTTTTGTGTATTGGGACTGGTAAAAGACACCGCCGCTTGGGCGGTGCTGATGTTGAGCTCGTTGTGCAGCACCCGCAAAGGGCCTGCCGCGGCCACTTTTTGGGGGTCACTGATCAAGGAAACCAAGCCCAAGGCCGCACTTTTGCCGGCCGTTTGACCCACCAAATCGGTGCCGGGCTGGCCTTCGGCATCGACACCGGCTCGGTGAATGCTGTTGACTTCGTTCATCCAGCGCAGGGCCAGCGCGTCCAGTTGATCCCGTGTGGGTTGCACCACTTGGTCCCTCACGGCCAACAAACCACCGATTTCTCCGCCAGAGATGCCCACCACCACACGGGCACGGGCACTGTTCATGTTCAAACCCATTTGAACGCGCTGCGTCTCAGGGTCCAGCGCCACGTTGAGCCGCTGGACCTGGTCGGCTTCAACGATCACTGCGCCGGTTTTGCTGTCCATGCTGTCGTTCAGGCTGATCTTGACCTGACCATTGACAGCAAATTCGGTGTTGATGCGAACCAGCTTAGACAAGTCGCGCAGGAGCATGTCGCGTTGGTCAAGCAACTCGGGGGGCTGCCGATCCACGCTGCTGACGCGAAACAGCTGCTTGTTGACCAATGAGATTTGGTTGGCCAGCGAATTGATTTTTTCGGCGGCCACGTCCAGCGCGGCCATGGTTTCACCATCGATCGACTGGATCTGACCGCTGAGTTGACGAAAACCCGTGGCAACCGCATCGGTTTGTCGCAAGAAATTGCCGCGTGCCACCACCGATGCGGGCGACGTGGCCAGATCGCGGGCGGAAGCAAAGAAGGCCCCCAGGGTTGACGACAAACCCACGTTTTCGTCGGCCAACAGGTCCACCACACGGTTGGCAAATTGCACCAAGGGGCCTTGCCCCTCCAAGTCGCTGCTGCTGTTGCGCAGGTTGGACTCCACAAAGGCGTCGTATGCCCGCTTCACGCCGGTTGTGTAAACGCCGGTGCC
Organism: uncultured Hydrogenophaga sp.; assembly: GCA_964576495.1. Classification (GTDB taxonomy): domain Bacteria; phylum Pseudomonadota; class Gammaproteobacteria; order Burkholderiales; family Burkholderiaceae_C; genus Hydrogenophaga. Next base: position 6,543 of record CAZNWS010000030.1, read on the forward strand.
GATAAAGTCGGTGCCGATGGGTTTGGGCTGCGCGGCTGCCAAGCCGATGTCCTGACGGGAATAACCGTCGGTGCCGATGTTGGCGATGTTGTTAGAGACGGTGCCCAGGGCGCGTTGGTAGGCCATCACGCCCGAGCTGCCCATGGAGATCAAGTCGCTCATGGCTTATCTCCTGGCAAGGTGTAGCCTTTGATGGCTTCTTTGAGCTTGAAGCCTTGGGGCTGACCATTGGACACTGGCAAGCCTTCAGGCGGAACGGGGCCGTGCAACTTCAAGGCCTCTTTGCTGCTCAAGGGCACGGATTCACGCGCTTGGATGCTTTTGAGGATCATGTCCCCGATGCCAAAGGCACTGCGTTGGGCCATGCTCGTCGAGAGTTCACGGTCCATCATGTCTTGAAACGTTTGCTCGGCATCTGAGCTGAACAAACCTTCTTTTTCGGTGGCCTCGCGCATGCTCTTCATCATCATCTGAATGAACATGGCCTCGAAGTGCTGGGCCGTTTCCTTTTCGGCTGCGGCTTTTTTCTCGGCATCACCGGTGGCCGCTTGTCCACGCAAGCGACCCAGACCTTCAAAGTCCAGGTAGCTGCGTGTGGTGGCGGTATCGATGCTCATGATCGTGCGATCAGATGATGATCAGGTCAGCGCGCAGGCTGCCCGAGCTTTTGAGCGCTTCCAAGATGGCGATCAAAGCCGATGGTGTGGCGCCCACTTGGTTGATGGCATCCACGATTTGGCGCAGGTCCACACCGGGTTTGAACAGGAACATGGGGTTCTTGGCTTCGTTGACGTTGACCGCCGCGTTTTGCACGGGTACGGTCTGACCGCCGGCCAAAGGCAAGGGCTGCGAAACCTCATTGGTTGCAGTGACATTGACCGAAATAGTCCCGTGGGTGACAGCGGCCGCGTCCACACGGACGTTGCGGCTGATCACCACCGTGCCGGTGCGGGCGTTGACGACCACACGGGCGGGGGGCTCACCGGGAACAATGTCCATGTTCTCGATCATGCTGATGAAGCCGATGCGTTGTGAGGAGTCCTCGGGAGCACGCACGGCCACCGACATGCCGTCGATGGCGCGTGCCACATCGCCACCGAATTGTTTGTTGATGGCTTGAACCATGGACGTGGCCGTGGTGAAGTCGGCCTCGCGCAAGTTGAAAACCACGTGGTCCGATGTATCCAAGGGTGTGGCCACTTCACGTTCTACCTGTGCGCCACCGGGGATGCGTGCCGAGGTGGGCACACCGATACTGACCTTGGAGCCTGCGGCGTTCTCTTCCACGCCCGTGGCGGTCAAAGCGCCCTGGGCCAGTGCGTAAATTTCGCCGTCCACACCGCGCAAGCTGGTGAGCAGCAAATTGCCGCCGCGCAAGCTGGTGGCCTTGCCGATGGCCGAAACGTTGATGTCGATTTTTTGACCGGGCTTGGCCAAACCGGGCAACTCGGCGGTGATCATGACCGCAGCCACGTTTTTGATGTCGATCTTGCCGCCGCTGCCACCCTGCTCAAAGTCGGACAAGGGGCCTTCGATGCTCACGCCCAAACGGCTGAGCATGGCTTTCATGCTTTGGGCGGTGAAGGATACATCGGCGCCGTCGCCCGTGCCTTGCAAGCCGACGACCAAACCGTAGCCAATGAGCTGGTTGGAGCGCACAGCGGCCACGCTGGCGATGTCCTTGATGCGGTCGGCCAACGCCAGCGATGGCATGCCCAACACAGAGACCATCAACAGGGAGTGCAAAAGGTGTTTCATGGTGGGTACCCGCTGAATCAGAAGGGCCAGATTTTCATCAGGCCGCGAATACCCCAACCAGGACGGCTGGCGTTGGCCAAATCACCGGATCCTCGGTAAGCAATTTGGGCATTGGCCAAACGCCGCGACTGCACCGTGTTGTTGGGCGAGACGTCTTCGGGGCGGATGATGCCGCTGACCTGAATGACCTCAGCACCCTCGGTCAGGGCCAGTTGTTTTTCGCCACGCACCACCAAGTTGCCGTTGGCCAAAATCTCTACGATCGTGGCCGCAACAGAGCCCGTCAACGTTGCCCGCTGATTGGCAGTTCCTTGGCCCGTGCTCTCAATGGTTGCGCCATTGAGGTTGATACCGTTCATGATGGAACTCAAGCGTTTGACCTCGCTCAACACACCTTCTTTCAAAACGTCGTTGGAGGACTCACGGCTGACCTCGGTGCTTTGGTTGCGAGCGGCTTGGGTCGACTCGTTGAGCAGCACGGTGACGATGTCGCCCACTTGGTAACTGCGTCCACGGCCAAACCAACCATCGCTTTGTCGGCCGTTGTAAATACCACCCGTGGCCAAGCGGGGTTTCTCGACCGCTGTGGGATAAACCGGGGCAAATTCTGAGCTGTGCTGCATAGCAACGCCCGGAGTTTCACATCCCGTCAGCGCCAAAGCACACAACA
>CAZNWS010000030.1:8980-10591 GCA_964576495.1 uncultured Hydrogenophaga sp.
GGGTTTCGATCATCGAAACCATCTCTTCCACCACGTTCACGTTGGAAGCTTCCAAGGTGCCTTGGTACAGAGGGCCACCACCGCCTTGGCCCGGCACCAACAACTGGGGCGCACCACTGCCGGGTGTTTCGCGGTAGAGGTTTTGACCCATCGACTGCAAACCCGCTGGGTTGACGAATCGCGCCACTTGGATTTGCCCCAATTGAACCTGTCCGCCACCGTTGGTCAATTCGGCCGTGACATTGCCATCTTGACCCACGGTCAAAGTGGCCAGGTTTTCGGGCAACGTGATGGCCGGAATGAGCAGTGAACCGTTGGCAGTGACCACTTGGCCCGCATTGGACACTTTGAAACTGCCGTCTCGGGTGTAGGCCACCGTGCCATCGGCTTGCTGGATCTGAAAGAAACCCTCACCACCGATGGCCAAATCCAACGCGTTGCCGGTGGTGATCATGTTGCCTTGGATGTGGTTCTTTTCAGTAGCCACCAAGCGGGTACCCGTACCCAACATCAAACCGGTGGGCAACTGAGTGTCAGGTCCGCTTTGCCCGCCAGGCTGACGAATGCTTTGGTAGAGCAAGTCTTCGAACACCGCGCGGTCGCGCTTGAAGCCGGTCGTGTTGACGTTGGCCAAGTTGTTCGAAATGACCGACATGCGCTTTTGTTGCGCGTCCAAGCCGGTTTTGGCAATCCACAATGAAGCGTCCATGGTGACTCTCCTGTTCGTTATTCGTTAAAACGGTTCATCAGCTCTGTTTCATCATGGAAGAGCCCGTGCCGTCGAGGTCTTTGGCTTCTTTGATGATCTTGAGTTGGGCTTCAAAGGTTCTGGCGTGGTCGATCAAGCGCGTCATGGCCGTGATGGGGCTGACGTTGCTGCCCTCCAGCATTTGTGAGGTCACAACCGGTATTTCGGCCCCGTTCTCAAAATCGGAACCATCGGGCAAATCGGCGGCTTTGTACAAACCGTCCTCACGACGAGACAAGGGCTGAGCACTGGCATCGCGCAACAGCAGCTGGTCGATGAACTGTTCCACGGGTGGTCCTGGCTGAGCAAAATCAAGGGCGTACACACCACCGGTTTTGTCGATGCGAACACCAAAACCTGGCGGAATGGTGATGGGACCGTTCGCACCCATGACCACATGACCAGCACCCGTTTCCAGAGCGCCGTCGATGTTGACGCGCAAATCGCCGCGTCGCGTGAAGGCCATTTCGCCGTTGAAAGCTTGGACTCCCATCACGGTGGCACCACCCATGGCGATGTCCAAGTCACGCCCCGTGGCCATGACCGTGCCAGGGTTCATGTCGATCACATCTTTGAGCACCAACTGGGTTTGGTGGCGACTGTCAAAACCATCGCCCACCGCTTTCACCGATTGCAAGGCCGAGTCAAAGCTGCGTTTGAACCCCACCGTGGACACGTTGGCCAATTCGTTGACCAGGCTTTGACGGATGAGCGCTTGCTCATTCATCGTAGCGACTGGGTTGAATATCAGCTTGTCCATGGTGGTGGCTCTTCAGTTCAAGGGGTCATCAAGAACGGATGTTGATGATGGCCTGGGTCAGGGTGTTGTTCGTCTCAATGGCCTTGGCGTTGGCTTGGAAGTT
>CAZNWS010000031.1:0-10584 GCA_964576495.1 uncultured Hydrogenophaga sp.
AAAACGGTCGTGGAGTTGTTGCAAGTAATCCAACGCAGCCTCGGTTGAAGCCAAAACGTCTCGACGCTCATCGCGAAACGCGTTTTGCTTGAGGTCGAACGATTTGCCGGTGGCGGGCATGAATTGCCACATGCCGGCGGCACGGGCACTGGAGACGGCTTCGGGGTTGAAAGCGCTCTCGATGAAAGGCAACAAAGCCAGTTCCATGGGCATGTTGCGCCGCTCAATCTCTTCAACGATGTGGAACAAATAGCGGCCTGAGCGCTCGGTCATGCGCTGGATGTAGTCGGGGCGCGAGGCATACCAGTTTTCCATTTTGCTCACCCGTGGGCCGCTCATGTCGGCCATGCCCATGCCGCTTCGGATGCGCTCCCAAAGGTCAATGGGCTCAGGGGTGGCGGGGCTGGAGGCTGTGGATGCGACTGTTGGGGCAACAGGCGTCTGTGCGATGTGCTTTGCCGAGGAGTTTGGTTGCCCCGCCGCGCTGGGCTGGCCATCGGCTCGATTGACCACCGGTGCTGGGTTGGCTTGAGTTGAGGCTGTGGGTGTGGTGGCACAAGCCGACATGAGCAAAAGCCCGCCCACGCTCAACAACAAGCATCCCGTGTGTCTCCATCGATTCAAAGCCATCATCAACATGTGTTCTTCCATTGCCTCAGGGTGCTGAGCACGCCAACGGGGTTGTCGGGGGTGTGTGGATCGTAGCCCATGGCGGCAGCGCGAACCGATGGAACTTGCACACGCAGAAAGGGGTTGATGCGTTTCTCAAGGTCAATGCTGCTGGGCAGGGTGGACTGCCCTTGCATGCGTTTATCCTGACACCAGCGGGTATGCGCTGTGATATCGGGGTTGTCGGGTTCAATGACAGCAGCAAAACGCAGGTTCGATAAAGTGTATTCGTGAGCGCAGCACACCCGCGTGTTGCCGGGTAATCCGGCCAAGGCTTGTAATGAACGGTGCATTTGTTCAGCCGTTCCCTCGAACAAACGCCCACAACCTGCGCTGAACAAGGTGTCGCCACAAAACAGCAACGGGGTTTCTTGTTCGGGTTGTCCCACCCAAGCGAGGTGACCCAAAGTGTGGCCTGGGACCTCCATCACGGAGAAAGGGGTGCCCAAGACGTTGATCGTGTCACCCGCTCGGTGCGGATGAAAGGGCTTGGGGATATCTTCTTGGGCAGGTCCATGCACTTGGGCGCCGGTGGCCGATCGCAAAGCGCTGACGCCGCCAACGTGGTCTCCATGGTGGTGGGTGATCAAAATACCTTCAAGCTCAAGCCGATGGTCGTTCAAGGCTTGCAGAACAGGTTCGGCTTGGCCGGGGTCCACCACCCACGCCCGATGGCCTACCCGCATCATCCAGATGTAGTTGTCGTTGAAAGCGGGAAGCGGGGTTAATTCCATCGTGTCTCTATAGGGGCAATCTGGGCGTGTAAAGTCAAGACATGCAAGAGCAAATTATAAGGTTGAGCGATTGGTGGAACACGCCCTCAGGCCAGTACTTACTGGCTTGGGAGCAGTCCCAGCTCGATGAATGGGTGGCCGATCTCTTCGGATACAACGCGGTGCAATTGGGGTGGCCCGTGTTGGATGCGCTGAGGACCAATCGCATGCCGCACCGCTGGTTGGCTTTACCGTCTTTGGGTTCAAACTCCGCTTCCAGCGCATCGGTCGTGTGTGACCCTGCCGCTTTGCCCTTGGCATCCTCGAGTCTGGACTTGTTGGTTTTGCCCCATGCCTTGGAGGGCAGTGCCGACCCCCACCAAGTCTTGCGCGAAGCCGAGCGGGTGTTGGTGCCTGACGGCCGTTTGATCCTATCGGCCTTCAACCCCAACAGCTGGTGGGGACTCCAGCACAGCCGAGCCCGCTGGTGTGATCGACTGGGTTTGCGCTTTGGGGGTGCTGATCAACCGCACGTGCCCGAAACCGGTGAGTTCATTGGCGCTTGGCGTTTGCGCGACTGGTTGCGACTGATGGGTTTGGAGATTGAGCGCGAGCGTCGAGGTGCTTATGTGCCGGCCGTGAACAGCGAACGGTGGCTTCGACGCCACGGATGGATGGATCGCATCGGCCCTCGTTGGTGGCCATTTTTTGGGGCGGTGCACATGATGGTGGCCGTCAAACGGGTGCGTGGGATGCGTTTGTTGGGCCCCGCGTGGAAACCGCGACAATCCACCGCCGGCGTCCCCGCTTCGGTGGCGCAGCGGCGATGAACGTCATGATCGTGGTGATTTCTTGAGGAGTGGGTTGGTGAACCAAGTGGTGATTTACACGGACGGGGCCTGCAAAGGCAACCCGGGTCCTGGCGGTTGGGGTGTTTACTTGAGAAGTGGATCGGTCGAAAAAGATCTTTTCGGTGGCGAAGCACAGACGACCAACAACCGCATGGAGCTCACGGCCGTCATTGAAGCGCTACAAGCACTCAAAAGGCCTTGCCATGTGTTGATGTACATGGACAGCGAATATGTGCGCAAGGGCATCACCGAGTGGATGCCAGGCTGGAAAGCTCGGGGTTGGAAGACCGCGGCCAAGCAGCCGGTGAAAAATGTGGATTTGTGGCAAGCTCTCGATGCTTTGGTCAGCGCCGGTGGGCACGATATCGATTGGCGTTGGGTCAAAGGGCATGCTGGGGATCCCGGTAACGAACGTGCCGATGCTTTGGCCAACCGCGGTGTTCCTTCAACGACTTAACCAGCGACGACGAATGATGAAAACAAAAGCATGGTGGTGGGGTGTGTTGGCTTTGGTCCTGGCCGCAGGCGTGGCTTGGTGGTTGCAGCAGCCCAGCGCAGCGCAATCCAAAGCGGGTGGCGGCGCTCCCGCGGGTGCGCCCGGCGCAGGAGGGCGTGGGGGGCCACCATCGGTTGAAATCGCTACGGTGAAAGCGGTTCGTTTGCAAGATGAGACCCAAGCCGTGGGCACCTTGGTCGCGCGCCAAAGTGTGACCTTGCGCCCAGAAGTCAGTGGCCGTGTCTCGCGCATCGCTTTCAAAGATGGCAGCATGGTGCGACAAGGTCAGTTGTTGGTGCAACTCGACGACGCTTTGCAGCGCGCCGAACTCAGCCAAGCCCGCGCCCAACTTGCCATTGCGCAAGCCAACACCAAGCGCAACGAAGAATTGGTGGCCCAAAACTTCGTGGCTCAGCGGGTGCTGGACGAGAGTCGTGCCAATTTGCAAGTCGCGCAAGCCCAAGTGGATTTGGCACAGGCCCGTCTGGCCCGCATGGGCATCGTTGCACCGTTTTCGGGTACGGTGGGTATTGCCAACGTGAGTTTGGGTGAGTACATCAAAGATGGTTCGGCGGTGGTCAACTTAGAAGACACCTCGGCGCTGATGGTTGACTTTCGATTGTCCGAACGCTACCAGACCCGTGTCGCGGTGGGACAGACGGTACAGGTCCAACTCGATGCTTTGCCAGGTCAAAACTTCACGGCCCGCGTGATCGCACTGGACCCCTTACTCGATGCGAATGGGCGCGCGGTGGCTGTTCGAGCCAGCATGCCGCAAGACGCTGCCAAGCGTTTGCGCTCGGGTATGTTTGCCCGTGTGACGGTGGTGTTTGGGGTGGACGAATCGGCGTTGGTGGTGCCTGAAGAGGCTCTACTGCCTCAAGGCGGCCGCCAATGGGTGGTGGTCCTCGACGCCGCACCAGCGGTGGACGGTAAACCTCAATGGACCGCACGTCGCGTAGCGGTTAACACTGGGGTGCGCCGGGATTCCCTGGTTCAAATCACCGACGGTTTGAAGGACGGTGACACCATCGTGGTGGCGGGACAGCAACGCATTCAACAAGATGGCAAACCGGTGCGCGTGGTGGAGCTCAAGTCCTCGCCCAGCGCTACCACCCCCAACAGTGGCAAACCCAACCCTCAATGACCTTGAGGTCCATGCCCCATGCAACTGCCTGAACTCTCCATCCGCCGTCCCGTCTTTGCGACGGTCATGTCTCTGTTGATTTTGTTGGTAGGTGCGGTGGCCTTTCAAGGTCTGACCGTTCGCGAATACCCTCAAATCGACGAGCCCACGGTCTCGGTCAGCACCACGTTTGGTGGCGCTTCCAGCGAGGTGGTGGAATCCCAAGTCACCAAGGTGCTGGAGGACTCGCTCTCGGGCATTGAGGGTGTCGATGTCATCACCTCTTCGAGCCGACCCGAGCGCAGCCAAATCACGGTGCGTTTTGCGCTCAGCCGTGACCCGGATTCGGCCGCTGCCGATGTGCGCGACAAGGTCAGCCGGGTGCGCCAGCGTTTGCCCCAAGGCATTGATGAGCCGGTGATTGCCAAGGTCGAAGCAGACGCCTTTCCAGTGGTTTGGTTGGCCATGAGCTCAGACACCCATAACGCACTGCAGCTCAGCGACATGGCCAACCGTTTGGTTAAGCCGTTGTTGCAAACCGCGCCGGGTGCAGCCGATGTTCGTGTTTATGGCGAGCGGCGGTACGCCATGCGCGTGTGGATCGACGCCGATCGATTGGCGGCTTACCGGCTCACCGTTCAAGACGTGGAGGAGGCCCTGCGCCGATCCAACCTGGAGGTGCCTGCCGGACGCATCGAGAGCCAGCAACGGGAGTTCAACATCACCGCTGCCACCGATATGCAAACCGTCACCCAGTTTCGAGAACTGGTGATCCGCACCGTGGCGGGCGCGCCGGTGCGTTTGCAAGACGTGGCGCGGGTGGAAGAAGGCGCTCAAGATGTGCGCTCCTCGATTCGACTCAACGGCCGTGACTCGGTGGCGGTGGGCGTGATCCGTCAAGCCACCGCCAACCCGCTGGAGCTCTCGGCGGGCGTGCGCGCGTTGATCCCCAAGGTTCAGCAAGACCTGCCCGCCGGCGTGAGTGTGTCGGTGGCCAACGACAGCTCGATCTTCATCGAAGAATCCATCAAGGCGGTCTACATCACCATCTTGGAAGCCGCCGTGCTCGTGGCCTTGGTGATTTTTGTGTTCTTGCGCACGGTTCGCGCCTCGATCATTCCCTTGGTCACGATCCCAGTCAGTTTGATCGGCTCATTTGCCTTGATGGCCTTGTTTGGTTTTTCCATCAACACGCTGACCTTGTTGGCTTTGGTACTGGCCATTGGTTTGGTGGTGGACGACGCCATCGTGGTGTTGGAGAACATCCATCGGCATATCGAGGACGGGCTCAAGCCCTTTGATGCGGCCATCAAAGGCGCTCGAGAAATTGGTTTTGCCGTGGTGGCCATGACGCTCACCTTGGCTGCGGTTTATGCCCCCTTGGCTTTCACGCCAGGGCGCACTGGCAAGTTGTTTGCTGAATTTGCCTTGGCTTTGGCGGGGGCGGTGGTGGTGTCGGGTTTTGTGGCCCTGACGCTATCGCCCATGATGAGCGCCAAGCTGCTGCGCCACCAAAACCAGCCATCACGTTTTGACCGGCGCATGGAAGGTGTGCTGTCGGCCCTCACCACCGCCTATGGGCGGGTTTTGTCTTGGGCGTTGCAACGCCGCATCTGGGTGGTGTTGGTGATGCTGGCCTCGGCGGTGGGCAGTGCCTTTTTGTTCAAGACCACCAAACAAGAACTCGCCCCTTTAGAAGACCGTGGTGTCATCTTGATCAACATCAGCGGACCCGACGGCGCGACCTTGGCTTACACGCAGCGTTATGCCCAGGCTATTGAAAACATGGGTCATCCATACAAGGAGTTCGACCGCATTTTCAGTAACGTCGGCAACCCGACCGTGGCCCAAGGCAACATTTTTTTCCGCGCTGTGCCTTGGGATGAGCGTGAGCGCAGCACACAAGAGTTGGCGCGCGAGATCGCTCCCCGAGTGGCTGGTTTGCCTGGTGTGACGGCCTTCCCGATCACACCCCCATCATTGGGGCAAGGCTTTCGGGAGCGTCCGATTAATTTTGTGGTGGTCACCTCCGATTCTTACGAGAACTTGTCCAAGGTCATACGCCGATTCCAAGACGAGCTGACCAAACACCCTGGTTTTGTTCAGGTCGACACCGATTTGCGCTTGAATAAGCCCGAGGTTCGCATGGACGTCGACCGAGAGCGCGCCGCCGATGCCGGCGTAAACGTCGACGCGATTGCGCGCACGGTCGAAACGCTCTTGGGCGGTCGAACAGTGACGCGTTACAAACGGGGTGGTGAGCAGTTTGACGTGGTGGTGCAAACCGACAATGCTCAGCGCAATGCACCCGACGACATCGATCGCTTGTTTGTTCGTGGGCGTGGCGATGTCATGGTTCCATTGGCCTCTTTGGTCAAGATCCGTGAGGTGGTGGTGCCGCGAGAACTCAACCACTTCGCTCAGCGCCGCAGTGCGTCCATCACAGCCAACTTGTCACCGAGCTTGGCCCTGGGCGATGCCTTGACCATCATGAATCGCATCGCCGAAGACATCTTGCCACCCGGCTACACCACCGATTTGAACGGGCAGAGCCGCGAATTCAAAAAATCCTCAGGCTCGTTGGCCTTGGTGTTTGGTTTGTCTTTGCTGTTCATCTATTTGGTCTTGGCGGCTCAGTTTGAAAGCTTTGTGGACCCCTTGATCATTTTGCTCAGTGTGCCGCTGTCCATGTTGGGGGCCTTGTTGGCTTTGAAGCTGTCTGGTGGAACGATCAACGTGTTCAGCCAAATTGGCCTGATCACCCTGGTGGGGCTGATTTCCAAACACGGTATTTTGATCGTCGAGTTCGCCAACCAGTTGCGCGAACAAGGCATGGCGATGCGTGATGCGATTGCTCAATCGGCAGCGCTGCGTTTGCGCCCGATTTTGATGACCACAGGTGCGATGGTGCTCGGTGCGATTCCTTTGGCTTTGGCCAGTGGCGCGGGGGCGGAGAGCCGCCAGCAAATCGGTTGGGTGATCGTAGGTGGCATGAGTGTGGGCACCTTGCTGACCGTGTTTGTGGTGCCCACCATGTACACCTTGCTCTCGCGTCGTCGGGCTTAAGTGCGTGACCGGTTGGCTCGGCGCAACTCAGCGTCGGCTGGGCTGTTGAGGTTGGCGAAGGGGTCGTGTTCGGACCTCACGTCAAAGACGGCCCAAGCGGGGGGTTGAGCTTCACACCAAGCCATCACTCGACGTCCCCCGTCGTGAACAAAGGCGTTCAAGCTGGGCAGCAGGTCGGTGTGCAGCAGCGCAAACATTGGGTGTGGGTGACGGCCTGTGGGGTCTTGGCTCGCGGCCAGCACCAAGGTGGCCCCGGTTTGGCCTTGGGTCTGAACCATGTGGCCGATCAAGTCTTCTGGGAAATCGGGTGTGTCGCAGGGCACGCTGAGCAACCACGGCGTGCAACAGTGGCGAAGGCCGGTTTGCCACCCCGCCAAGGGACCTTGGAATGCTTCGGGGTCTTCATCGGTCCACACGGGCCAGCCCCATCGTCCATAGGCGTCTGTGTGTCGGTTGGCGTTGATGGCCAGGCCAGCCAAGGCTTTGTGAGGGGTGGCTTGCAGTCGCTGCAAGGCCGATTGGGCCATGGGCTTGTCGTCAACGGTGATCAGACCTTTGTCTTGCTCGTCCCAACGACGGCCGCGCCCGCCGGCCAAGACCATGGCGGTGATGGAGCGGGGACCGACGGCCCAAGCACCCATGTCAACCGCCGATGTAGCTCATCTCCACCCGGCGAGCCGAGCCGCCGGCATCGGGCGGCAGGCTCGCGCGCAGGGCCGAGTAGCGGTCGTCGCGGGCTTGCCAGATTGCCCCGATGGCACTGGCGACGGCTTCGTCGCTGGCTTGGCTGCGGATGAGTTCGCGCACGTCGTGCCCTTGACTGGCGAACAAACACAGGTAGAGCCGCCCTTCGGTGGACAGGCGTGCGCGGTTGCAGTCGCCGCAAAACGCTTGGGTCACACTGCTGATGAAGCCCACTTCGCCCTGGCCATCGGCGTAGCCCCAGCGCTGCGCGGTTTCGCCGGGTGAGCTGGGAGGCAGCGCCACCATGGGCCAGTGCGCTTGCAGGCGCGCGAGGACCTCGGCGCTGGGCATGACCTCGTCCATGCGCCAGCCGTTGGTGGCCCCCACGTCCATGTATTCGATGAAACGCAGGGCGATGCCCGTGCCTTTGAAGTGGCGGGCCATGGGCACGATCTGGTCATCGTTGGTGCCGCGCTTGACCACCATGTTGACTTTGATGGGACCCAGTCCTGCGGCTTGGGCGGCCTCGATGCCGGCCAAAACATCGGCCACGGGAAAGTCCACGTCGTTCATGGCTCGAAAGACCGCATCGTCCAAACCGTCCAGACTCACGGTCACGCGTTGCAGCCCGGCTGCCTTGAGCGCAGCGGCTTTTTTGACCAAGAGCGAGCCATTGGTGGTCAGGGTGATGTCCAGCGGCAGCCCTTCGGTGGTCCTCAGGACAGCCAACTTTTCGATCAGTACCTCCAAGTGCTTGCGCAGCAGCGGCTCGCCACCGGTCAGGCGGATTTTTTGTACGCCATGACCAATGAAAATGCGGGTGAGCCGCTCGATTTCCTCGAAGCTCAGCAATTCGCTGTGCGGCAGGTAAGGGTAGTCTTTGTCGAACACGCCCTTGGGCATGCAGTAGCTGCAGCGAAAGTTGCAGCGGTCGGTCACGCTGATGCGCAGGTCGCGCAAGGGGCGGGACAGTCGGTCGTGCAAGAGGCCCACCGAGGGCACGGGCACAGCCGGAACTCGGGCGCTCCATGGGCGCTGGCGCTGATCGACCAAGGGAATGACGCGTTCGGACATGGCCTGATTATCGGCCAGTCCATGCTGACAGGCATTGCCCATGGGGGCAGTAAGCCTGACATCAGTAAAATCAGGGTAAATACCCAGTTCAGTCCCTAACCCACTTACTCACCATGTCCTTAGACCAAGTCAGCCCCGGTAAAAAACTGCCCGAATCGTTCAATGTGATCATCGAAATTTCGATGAACGCCGACCCCATCAAATACGAAGTGGACAAAGAGTCCGGCGCTATATTTGTGGACCGTTTCATGGGCACTGCCATGCACTACCCCACGAACTACGGCTATGTGCCCCAAACCATCGCCGGCGACGGTGACCCCGTCGATGTGTTGGTCATGACCCCATTCCCCTTGCCACCTGGCGTGGTCGTGCCTTGCCGTGCCATCGGCATTTTGATGATGGAAGACGAAGGCGGCATGGATGGCAAAGTCTTGGCCGTGCCCACCGAAAAAATCTTGCCCATGTACGCCAAGATCCAAAGCTTGGACGACCTGCACGAACTGCAATTGCAACAAATCGCCCACTTCTTTGAGCGTTACAAAGACCTCGAAAAAGGCAAATGGGTCAAGGTCAAGGGTTGGGAAGGCAAAGACGCCGCCCACAAAGAAATCTTGGACGGTGTGGCCAACTTCAACAAGGCCTGAAGCCTTCATCTCCCTGATGAAAAAGCCCCGCGATGCGGGGCTTTTTTGTGCCCATTCGTCTCAAGTCACGGGAGATTTGAGTGGACTGCGCAGCTGCAGGTCTTGCACGTAGGCGCTCAGGCCATCGCCTTCGCGCGCCAAGTAGCGGCGCACCGCATCTTCAAAAGCAGGGTGCGACAGCGCGTGGGCGCTGGTGGTGGTCACGGGTAACAAGGCGCGGGCGAGTTTGTGCTCACCCTGTGCACCGCCTTCAAACCGAACAAAACCCTGCGAGATACACCACTCGATGGCTTGGTGATAACAAGCCTCAAAGTGCAAGCAGTCGACGCGCTCCAACGCGCCCCAGTAGCGCCCGTAGGCCACGCCCGCTGGGCGGTCCAAGCCGATCAGGCTGGCGGCGATGTCGCGCCCATCGCGCTCGGCCACGATGAGCAACCAGTGATCCGTCATATCGGTGCGCATGGCCTCAAAAAACGCTGGGGTGAGGTAGGGTGCGTTGCCGTGCTCAAAGTAGGTTTGCTGATAACAGCGCAGGAAAAAGGCCCAATCCTGTGCCCCAATCTCCGAACCGCTGAGGTGGCGAAAGTGCACCCCAGCCTCGCTCACTTTGCGCCGTTCTTGGCGGATTTTTTTGCGCTTTTCTTGTTGCAGCTGGCCTAGGAAATCATCGAAGTCGGCGTAAGGCTTTGGTTGGCGGTTATGCCAATGGAATTGCACCGTGGTGCGAAGGGCCATGCCAGCTTCAAGGCAGGCTTGGGCGTCTTCATCGGAGACGAACAAGAGGTGCAGGGACGAGAGGTCTTCTTGGCGCATGTGCTTCAAGAGCGCCTGCACCAAGGCCGCGCGCGCCGACGCATCGATGGCCAAGAGACGAGGGCCGGGCACAGGTGTGAAGGGCACGGCCACCAAGGCCTTGGGGTAGTAGTCCAAGCCGTGCTCGGCGTAGGCGCGCGCCCAAGCCCAGTCGAACACGTACTCGCCGTGGGAATGGTTTTTCAGATAAAGCGGGCAAGCCGCCACCAGCTGTGAGCCTTGCCACAGTGTGATGAACTGCGCTTGCCAACCGGTTGTGGCACACGCGCTGGCGCTTTGGTGCAGGGCGGCCAAGTAGGCGTGGCGCATGAAGGGACTGCGCGTGGGGCTTTTGGCGAGCAGGGCGTCCCACTCAGCGGCGCTGATGGCCAGCGGTGAGTTCAAGACCCGGGTGACATAATCCGTTGCAGTCAATTTTGTTTGCCTTTTTCAGCGACGCTGGCCGATT
>CAZNWS010000032.1:0-10553 GCA_964576495.1 uncultured Hydrogenophaga sp.
TGCGAGCACGCTGGCGCAAAAAACCTTGGTCAGGGTCATGGCAATCTCTGGGGTGGCGGGTGGAACAAAGGCGCGGCCTACAATGGCCGACAACGTATGGAATGCCCATTGTAATGACCGATCTTGAATACCTAGACCGAGCCGAGGCTTTGCTCAAAGCCGTGGAGTTGTCGTGCGACCGCCTGAACGATCTGACCGATGCCGACATCGACGCTCAGCGCGTGGGCGGCATGATCACTTTGGTGTTTGCCAATCGCAGCCAAATTGTCATCAACTTACAAAAACCTTTGCAAGAGGTGTGGTTGGCCGCCAAAGCGGGGGGCTTCCACTACCGGTTTGACGGCCAGTCGTGGCAAGACACCAAAGGGCAAGGTGAGTTTTTCGACCACCTGAGTCGTTACGGCAGCGAACAGTCGGGGCTGGCGCTGAGGTTCAATTGTTGAACAATTGAATGATGCCTTGGCGTTCTTGCTCAGGGGTGGTTTGAACGGGGTTGCCACTGCCATCGAGCAACGGTTGACCCAAATTGCTGTTGGCGTTCAAGCCTAAGCTGCGGATGCTCGTGCTGGGGCCGTACTCTTCAAAGTACCACTCGCCCCCCACTTGAATCACGCCGGGTGGCACGGGGTATTCCAGCACCGGTTCTTGGCTCAGGGCCACTTTCATGAAGTCGATCCAAATGGGCAAGCTCAAGCCGCCACCGGTTTCGCGCGAACCTAAGTTTCTGGGCGTACCGTAACCCACCCAAGTGGCTGCCACCAAATGCGGCTGAAAGCCCACGAACCATGCATCCACCGAGTCGTTGGTGGTACCTGTTTTTCCGAACAAATCGGTCCGCTGCAAGGTGCTTTGAGCTCTCGCGGCCGTGCCGCTGCGTGTGATCTCCTGCAGCAAACCGTTCATCACAAAAGCGTTTCGCTCATCGATGGCCCGGGGTTGATCCGCCAAATTCACCGAAGGTGCTTTGAACAAGACGCGCCCTCGGTGATCGGTCACTTGGCTGATCAGTTGGGGCTGCACCAAATACCCACCATTGGCAAAGACCGAATACCCGGTGGCCATTTGCATGGGGGTGACCGAGCCTGCACCCAAGGCCAATGTCAGGTAGGGGGGGTGGCGTGCGGCGTCGAATCCAAAACGAGTCACCCAGTCTTGTGCGCTTTGGGTACCCACCACTTCCAAAACGCGGATAGAGACCATGTTTTTGGACAACGCCAAGGCACGACGCAACGACATGGGGCCAGCGAATTCGCCGTCGTAGTTTTTGGGCTCCCACGGTTGCCCACCGGTTTGCTCCGCTGAGTAAAACAGAGGAGCGTCGTTCACGATGGTGGAAGGCGTCACGCCTTTTTCCAACGCGGCCGAATAGATAAAGGGTTTGAAGGTTGAGCCGGGCTGGCGCCACGCTTGGGTGACGTGGTTGAACTGTGTTTTTTGGAAATCAAAACCGCCGACCAAAGCGCGGATGGCACCATTGCGAGGGTCGATGGCCACAAAAGCGGCTTCGACTTCGGGTTGTTGGGTGATGAACCAAGCCTTCTTTTCGTTCTGCATGACGCGAATCACGGCCCCAGGACGAATTTTGATTTTTGGGCTGGCTTTGGCCGATAAGGCCGGTTGGACCGATTGCAAGCCTTCTTTGACGATATCAAACGGCACGCCATCTTGACGCACAGCCACCACCTTGCTGGGGCTGGCCCGCAGAACAACGGCGGTGTAGAGGTCGCCGTTGTCGGGAATCGCGGCGATGACGTCGTCAATTGCATCGTCCAGAGCGGCTTTGTCGGTAGGCAAATCAATGAAGCGTTCAGGCCCACGATAAATTTGCCTTTGCTCGAAATTGAACAAGCCAGTGCGAACGGCGCGGTAAGCCGCTTGTTGTTGATCGGTACGAACGGTGGTGGTGACGTTGAAGCCCCGCGTATAAGCTTCGTCACCATATTGGCTGACGATGGCTTGCCTAACCATGTCGGTGACAAAGTCGGCCTGAATCCGGTCGTTGTTGATGGGGCGCAGCTTGAGCGGTTCGGCCTTGGCTGCGCGAGCTTGCTCCGCGCTGATGAAGCCATTGGCCTGCATGCGTTCAATAATATGGAGTTGGCGCGAACGGGCCCGCTTGGGGTTGATGATGGGGTTGAACGCCGAAGGTGCTTTGGGCAAACCGGCCAGCATGGCGGCCTCGGCAATCGTCAGGTCTTTGAGTGGTTTGCCAAAGTAGGTTTGTGCGGCGGTGGAAAAACCATACGAGCGTTGACCCAGAAAAATCTGGTTCATGTAAATCTCAAGGATTTGCGATTTGGTCAGTCGGTGTTCCAGCTTGAAGGTGAGCAAGACCTCGTAGATCTTGCGCATGTAGCTTTTTTCGGCCGACAAATACACGTTGCGCGCCACCTGCATGGTGATGGTGGAGGCGCCTTGGCTGCGGGCCTGTCCCAAGTTGGCCAAGCCAGCACGCACCATACCGCGGTAGTCCACACCGTTGTGCTCAAAAAAACGAGCATCTTCAATGGCCAACACAGCGTTGATCATCACCGGTGGAATCTGACTGATGGGCACCAAATTGCGGCGCTCTTCGCCAAACTCACCCAAGAGGTCGCCTTCTGCACTGAAGACGCGCAACGGCAGCTTGGGTTTGTAGTCCACCAAATTGTCAACGTCGGGCAGGTTCGGGTAGGCCACGGCCAAGGCAATACCGATCACCGCAAACAATGCCCCAGCAGCGCCCACTCCCAACAACATGAGGGACCACAAGACGCGCCCCAGGGCGCCCAAAGGACTTGGGCTCGGCGCATGGCTTTTGGCGTGTTTGTTGGGTGCGGAGTGGGGTGTGCGTGACATGCGTGCAATCGTGATGAACAACCATTATAAAAAGCCGATCGTTGCGCTGATCGGGCCACAAATGCGCGAATAAATTGACGCTCTACACATCAAACTCACCCGAAAGTGTCCGGAGCAAGCCCACAAAACCAGCCTTGGGTATTTCAATGCATCACAGGGGCGCGCTGCGTCAGGGCAAGGAGCAAACCATGATGCTTGGGGATCGGTGGAAGGGACGCTGGCACCGTTGGCAACATCGGCATTGGAGCTTGGGCGTCGACGACAGTGGGGAGACCGTGCGTTGGGTTTGTCTGTGCCGACAGCGCGGCCGACCAGTTTCGGTGATGGGTGCAGGTCAGTGGGCACACGACGAGATGATCGCTGGCTTGCGCCAAGCGGGTTTACATGGCCTGCCCATTGCCTTGGCCACGCGGGCCTTGGTGCAACGCAAGCAAGCGCTGCCGGAAGGTTTGACTGACGAGGACTTCCCGGCCTGGGTTCGAGCCCGAATGGCTGCGCAGATGCAGGTATCCGCTTCAGAGTTGTCGGTGGATTGGGGATTGGAGTCTGATCGGTCATCGGCGCCACAAGCGTGGATGGCAGCGGTCAGGACCTCGGTGGTGCAGCAACGGATCCAATGGGCAAAGGAACGGGGTGTTCCTTTGCGCATTTTGGAAAGCCCATCATCGGCCTTGGCCCGTGTGTTGCTTCTCAGCGCTCAAGCGTGCGACGACCCAGTGTGGTTGTGGTGGGCGGGGCGCGACGAGGGACAAGTTTGTACCGGCTGGTGGCATCTTGGCCAATGGCATGACCGTTGTGATGTGCACATGCACCTAGGAGCCTTGGGTGAGATGCCGGGGGTTCTGGTGAATTTGGTGGAGTTGACACAAGCACACAAACCCACTTTGGATCGCAAACACTGGTGGTGGGCTGGTGAGCCTCTGGCCGATTGGGCAACGCAATGGGCGGCGAATCCTCCGGCGACTTGTCGAAATTGGCGCTGTGAAGCCGCGCCACTGCCTTGGTGGCAAAGTATCGAGGCGTTCACTCATCTGCCTGCACACCATTGGGCCTTGGCCATGGGTTTGGCATTGCACCCAGGGTGGATCGAATGAACATCAACTTGATCGATCACCGACAAGCACGGCTGCAACGGCAAAAGTCCATCACTGTTTGGCGTTGCGCGATGAGTTTCATGTTGGGGTTGTTGCTGGCATGGCCGCCGGTGTGGTGGTCCAACCATGAGCAACGTGAGTGGACTTTGGCTTTGCAAGCTGCGCGAGCTGAATCCGCCGATCTCCAACGTCGACAGACCCAATGGGATGAGCAAACACAAATTTGGTCCAGCTGGGCGGCTCACCGTCAGGCTTGGTTGGGTGTGGCGCATGAGAGTCAGATGCCTTTGCGGGTGTGGCATTGGTTGAGCACTGGCGCGGCCAATGGCGTTCGTTGGACTCAGTGGCAACAAGAGGGTTGGCGTTGGACTGTGATGGGCGAAGCCCAAAGTCTGCTGGCTGTCCGTGATTGG
Organism: uncultured Hydrogenophaga sp.; assembly: GCA_964576495.1. Lineage (GTDB taxonomy): Bacteria > Pseudomonadota > Gammaproteobacteria > Burkholderiales > Burkholderiaceae_C > Hydrogenophaga. The sequence continues at coordinate 4,346 of CAZNWS010000032.1, forward strand.
TTGGTGGCAGGAGAACACCATCCCGTTCCGGCAGATCGCGAGGTAACGGTGACCCAAACCGAGCAGCGTGAAGACGGGCGGATTGGTTTTGTGTTGACGTGGGAGGAGCTGCCATGAAGTGGCATTGGGAAACCGTGTGGCAGTATTTGACCGCTTGGCGACGCCAAGCCCTGTTGGCCTGGGTGCAAGACCGACCGGTCGTTCGTTGGGCTTTGCCCAGTGTGGTCGGTGGATTGGGCTTGTGCTTGGGTTGGTTGTTGTTCCGGCCAGATCCCACACGACAAGAGATTGAGTCTCAACTCGCACAGGTGCGTCGGGAGCATTCGCTGCAAGTCGCCCGGTGGTCGAGCGAGTCGTATATGCGCGAACAAGCTCCAGCCTTGCGGACCTCGTATTTGGCATGGCAGGAGAGCTTGCGCTGGCGCCATGCCTCACCCTGGTTGTTGTGGCCCGAACAGGCACAAGGCTTTGGCGTGAGTATTCGACGCATTCAGCCCATTTCAGTCCAAACCACGGCACACCATGTCGAGCACAGGATCAGTTTGGAGGGGGAAGGGCGTTTGTCCGATGTGGATACGTGGTGGCGTGAACTCGCTCGCCGAGGGTGGTGGGTGACCTTGCAGGGCATGCGCATGCAAACATCTCGTTCGTCTAAGCCCCTTTGGCAAGCCCAATGGGTGGTGCACGAGGGCTTGCCCGCAGAAGTGCCCATGGGCGCTGTGGCGGTCAAGGGGGAATTCATGAAACCGCAGTGGGCTCAATCCTGGCTGCGCGACGGCGGGCCTGACGTGGCACAGGTTCATGCCCGTGTTTCGGTCGCGCCGTCGGTGAAGTGGGAGGGTGGTTGGACCCTGGCCAGGGCTTTGGAAGAGACCTTGCCCCCTTCTATGACGCCATCGCCTTGGCCGAAAACCGAGTGGACGCACATGCGCTGGGTGGGCCGTTGGATGCGCGGCCAGCAAGTCGTGGCCCTGGTTGCTGTCGATGGGATGGTGCATGCGGTGGTGCCTGGCATGCGTCTGGGGCCCCAGCAGCACGAGGTGGTTCAAGTCTCTTGGGATGGGGTTTGGGTGACAACCGATCTTGGGGGTGGGCGACTCAAAAGGGTTTTGCGTTGGGTCGATGAGTCGAGTGGGGAGCCCTCATGAAAAAAGTTTTGGGCTGGCTGATCGGGGTTGGTTGTTGGGCCGTGGTGCTGGCCGCCGATGTTGAGCCTGAGAAACCCGTGAGCTTGCAACTGCAAGACGCCGATATCAGGGGGGTTCTTCAAGGTTTGGCCGATGTGCATGCCTTCAATCTGCTGATGTCTGAAGCCGTCAAAGGGCGCGTGAGTCTGCGCTTGGCCGATGTGCCTGGGCGCCAAGCCGTCGAATGGGTGGCACAAAGCCAAGGGCTGGCTTGGCGCTGGCAGGGCGACACAGTCTGGATTGGCACGCAGGAAGAAATGGTGTCTCGAGACACCATGCGATTGCAAGCTGCGCTGGCCTTGGAGGCGGTAGAGCCACTGCGAACACAAGGTTTTCGTTTGCAATATGCCAAAGCCACCGAGATCGTGACCCAGTTGTTACCTCCAGGAGATAAAACCGGGACCGCTCCTCGCATGTTGTCGGCCAGGGGCAGCGCCATGGCGGAGCCCCGCAGCAACCACGTGTTTGTGACCGACACCGATACCCGATTGAAGAGGGTGGCCGATTTGATCGCTCAAGTCGACATCCCTGTGAAGCAAGTGATGATCGAAGCCCGAATCGTGGAAGCCGACGACAGTTTTGGCAAGGCCTTGGGCGTGAGGTTGGGTGCAGGTGTGCCCGATGTGCGACTGGGTGGGTCAACGCAAGCTCGAATTGCACCCACGTTTGGAGCTTTGTCTTCTCAAGAGGGCGCTGCCCTCGTCGCACCTTTTGTGAATTTACCCGCCAACCCCAACTCGGCCGCAGCGGCCACCATGGCCGTCTCTTTGTTCAGTCCGACAGCGAGTCGGTTTTTGAACTTGGAGGTGTCGGCCTTAGAAGCCGATGGCAAAGGGCGAATCATCTCGAGCCCGCGCGTGGTGACCGCTGACCAGGTCAAGGCACTGATTGAGCAGGGGACCGAATTTCCCTACCAAACCGCCACTTCCAGCGGTGCTACAGCCATTGCCTTTCGCAAAGCAAACTTGCGGCTTGAAGTGACGCCACGCATCACACCAGAGGGGCATGTGGTGCTGGATTTGTCGATCAACAAAGACAGTCGTGGTGAAACCACCACCAGTGGTATTGCCATCAACACCAAACACGTGCAGACCCAAGTCTTGATTGAAAACGGAGGGACGGTGGTGATTGGCGGTATTTTTGAGCATGTCCAACGCGAGGAGTTGCACCAAGTGCCGGGTTTGGGTCGGATACCCCTGCTCGGAGCTTTGTTCAGATCCAAACAAATGGTGTCCAGCAAGTCCGAATTGTTGGTGTTCATCACCCCTAGGGTATTGCCATCGCACAGGGTCGAGACTGGCGGATGAATGATGCTATTCTTGAAGACCTTCTTCATCTTGTGGGCCGTTTGTGACCTATTTCTGCAGCCTCGTGGGCTTGCCGGGCTCGGGCAAATCGACCGTTGGTCGGCAGCTCGCTCGTCGCTTGGGCTTGCCTTTTTATGATTCCGATCACGTGATCGAAACCCGTTTGGGTTGCTCGATTCGTGAGTACTTTGAGCGGGAAGGTGAGGATCGGTTTCGCGATTTGGAGTCCGAGGTGCTCGATACGTTGACCCTCCAAGGTCCGGCGGTGGTGTCCACGGGTGGCGGGGCGGTCTTGCGCCCTGTCAATCGCGAACGCTTGCGCCAACGCACGCAAGTGATTTACCTGCGTTCCACGCCCGATGAGGTGTTTCGACGCTTGCGTCACGACCGCAACCGACCCTTGCTTCAGGTGGACGATCCCCTTCAGCGTCTCAAAGACTTGTTTGCGGTGCGCGACCCCTTGTACCGAGAAACCGCCCACTTCACCATCGAAACCGGTCGTCCATCCGTGGCGACCTTGGTCAACATGGTTGTGATGCAATTGGAGCTCTCGGGGGCCTCTCGTGCCCCTGTCTGACACCTTATGACCAAACCGATTTCAGAGACTTTCGTTTCGATTGATCTGGGCGATCGCCGCTATGACATCTTGATTGGCGAGCAATTGCTCAACGCCGCCAGTACCTGGGCCAATTTGCCCAAAGCCGCAGCAGCCCTCATCGTCACCAACACCACCGTCGCGCCGCTCTATGCCCAGCGTCTGCAAGCCGCTCTCGCGCCGCTCTACAAACAGGTGCACACCGTGGCCCTGCCCGATGGCGAGAATCACAAAGACTGGCCAACGCTGAACTTGATTTTTGACGAGCTGCTGGGCAAAGGCGCAGATCGCAAAACCGTGTTGTTTGCCTTGGGCGGCGGTGTGGTGGGCGACATGACCGGCTTTGCCGCTGCTTGCTACATGCGTGGTGTGCCCTTTGTGCAAGTGCCCACCACTTTGCTGGCGCAGGTCGATTCATCGGTGGGTGGCAAAACCGCCATCAACCACCCCATCGGCAAAAACATGATCGGCGCGTTCTACCAACCACAACGCGTGGTGTGCGACCTCGACACTTTGCAAACCTTGCCCCAGCGCGAGATGAGCGCGGGCTTGGCCGAAGTCATCAAATACGGCCCCATCGCCGACATGCAGTTTTTGGATTGGATCGACACCAATCTTGACGCGCTCTTGGCGCGTGACCCCAAAGCCTTGGCGCATGCGGTCAAGCGCAGCTGCGAAATCAAAGCGTGGGTGGTGGGCCAAGACGAACGCGAAGGCGGCATCCGCGCCATTCTGAATTTCGGCCACACCTTTGGCCACGCCATCGAGGCGGGCTTGGGCTTTGGCGAATGGCTGCACGGCGAAGCTGTGGGCTGCGGCATGGTCATGGCCTCGCACCTCTCGCAGCGTTTGGGCTTGGTGGACGAGGCCTTTGTCTCCCGCTTCACCGCGATCGTTGAGCGCGCTGGCTTGCCCATCGTCGGCCCCAAACTGGGTGCGGACGAATACCTGCACCACATGCGCGTGGACAAAAAAGCCGAGGCGGGCGAAATCAAATTCGTGCTCATCGACAAGCCCGGCACGGCCATCGTGCGCGGTGCGCCCGATGCTTTGGTGGCGCAAGTGATCGATGACTGCTGCGCCCCATGACGCCACTCGCGCCCTACGCCTGCCTGCCTGAACACTCCCGCGGCCGCCGCCACCCAGAGCCCTCACTGCCCGCCCATGCGTCTGGCCTGCGCAATCCGCATCAACGCGATCGCGATCGCATCGTTCACTCCACGGCTTTCAGACGCTTGGTCTACAAGACGCAAGTGTTTTTGAATCACGAAGGCGATTTGTTCCGCACGCGCATGACGCACTCGTTGGAAGTGGCGCAGCTTGGCCGTTCCATTGCCCGTGCCTTGAACTTGAATGAAGACTTGGTCGAAGCCATCGCCTTGGCACACGACCTCGGCCACACCCCGTTCGGCCACGCTGGGCAAGATGCGCTGAACGAATGTATGGCTCCTTATGGCGGCTTTGAACACAACCTGCAAAGCCTGCGCGTGGTGGATGAACTCGAAGAACGCTACCCCGCATTCAACGGTCTGAACCTCAGCTTTGAAACCCGTGAAGGCATCTTGAAACACTGCGCTCGCCGCAACGCCGAACTCATCAACGCGCAAGAGCCGGGCGGCATCGCCGCCCGTTTCTTGAACGGCACACAGCCCAGCCTAGAAGCACAGTTGTGCAACTTGGCCGATGCCATTGCCTACAACGCGCACGACATTGACGACGGTGTGCGCTCAGGCTTGCTCACGCTCGAGCAAATGCAAGAGGTCCCTCTGTACGCCCGCTATCAAGACCAAACCTTGGCTCAGTACCCGAAGCTGCAGGGGCGACGCTTGCTGTACGAAACCATTCGCCGCATGCTCAGCGATCAGGTCTACGACGTCATCAGTGCTACCCGCGCTGCCTTGAATCAGTACGCCCCCGCCAGCGCCGATGTGGTGCGTCAATGCCCGCCCTTGGTTCAGTTCAGTGCGGCGATGTTCGAAGAATCCAAAGCACTGAAATCCTTCTTGTTTCGGAATTTGTACCGCCACCCACAAGTCGTACAAACCGCCGATGGTGCACGCGCTGTGGTGCAAGACCTGTTTGCCATGTATTTGGATCAGCCCCAAGAAATGCCCTCCGCCTACGCCCAACGCAGCGATACCCCGCGCGCCGTGGCCGATTATTTGGCGGGTATGACCGATCGTTTTGCGACCCGAGAGCACAACCGTTTAAAAATGGGGTCAGATTCGAATTAGACTGAGCCATGGCCCGATTACCCCGTTTAACCTTGGGTGGATACCCGCACCACGTGATTCTGCGGGGCAACAATCGCCAAGAGATTTTCTCGAACACGGCCGACCGCGAATTGTTGTTGGCGGTATTGGCCGAAGAATCCAAGCGCCACGAGGTTGATGTGCACGCTTATGTGCTGATGAGCAACCACATCCACCTCCTGTTGACGCCTCGGACCGATCAAGCCTTGCCTTGCATGATGCAAGCTTTGGGTCGACGCTATGTGCGCCAATTCAATCTGCGCCATGGCCGAACCGGCACGCTGTGGGAAGGTCGTTACCGCTCGTCTCTGATCCAGTCTGAGCGACATTTGCTGGCTTGTATGGTGTACATGGATCTCAACCCCGTGCGCGCGGGCATGGTGAGTGATCCCATTGATCATCCTTGGTCGAGTCACCACCACCACATCGGCACACGGGTGGACAAACTCATCACCCCCCACGCGCTCTATTGGCAACTCGGCAACACGCCCTTCGCGCGGGAAGTCGCGTACACCGACATGGTGCGTGCGGGCTTGCCCGTGAACCAAGTTGGCGCACTGACCCGTGCCACGCTCAGCGGCTGGGCGCTGGGTGATGAGGCTTTCAAAAGCAGCTTGCAGGCGCAAACCCCCCGGCGCATCAGTCCCGGGCCCATCGGCCGACCATCCAAAAAACGGCTTCCTTGATGGGTTGTTGGCCGACTTGAGGCGCTTGAACTGCGCGTTTTTTAATCTGTCCCCATTTAAATACTTGAAGCAAAGACAAATTTAATAAATGGTATCTGACCCCATTTATTTTGCTTGGCATGAATGCTGCACTGCGGTATTCTCACCCTCCCGCTGAATTTTTGAGGAATGCGCCATGACC
>CAZNWS010000033.1:0-1053 GCA_964576495.1 uncultured Hydrogenophaga sp.
CGAATGACGCAGGCCTTTTTTGTTGGCATAGCCAAGACCTACGCTAACACGCTGACGAGTCAAATGGGTTGCGCCACCAAATCGTGGCCTTCGGTGCCGACAATACGCGCCGAAGTGAACTCACCGACTTTCATGGTCTTGCTGATCTTTTGCGGTGGCAGCAAACGCACCACACCATCGATCTCTGGTGCATCGGCATACGAGCGCCCCACCCCTCCTTTTTTACCCAAGCTCGGTGCTTGGTCGACCAAGACTTGCATGGTCGCGCCGATGCGGCGCTTCAGGCGCTCGGTCGATACGGACTCAGCAACGGCCATGAAGCGTGCCTGACGCTCTTCGCGCAACGCTTGCGACACAGGGTTGGGCAGCTCATTCGCAGCCGCCCCCTGAACGGGCGAGTAGGCAAAACAACCCGCACGGTCAATGCCCGCCTCACGCACAAAATCCAATAAGTGATCAAACTCAGCTTCCGTCTCGCCAGGGAAACCCGCGATGAAGGTGCTGCGAACCACCAACTCGGGGCACATCTCACGCCAACGAGCGATGCGTTCTAAGTTTTTCTCACCGCTGGCGGGGCGCTTCATGCGCTTGAGCACATCGGGGTGGCTGTGCTGCAGTGGCACATCAAGGTAGGGCAAGCACAAACCATCGCTCATCAAGGGAATGATGTCGTCGACGTGCGGATACGGATAGACGTAATGCAGGCGCACCCAAGCACCGTAAGTCTTGCCCAACTCGCCTAGGCTACGCACCAAATCAAACAGTTTGGTCTTGACCGGTTTGCCCTCCCAAAAGCCGGTGCGGTATTGGATGTCCACACCATAGGCCGAGGTGTCTTGGCTGACCACCAAGAGTTCCTTGACGCCCGCTTCAAACAGCTTGCGAGCCTCGCCCAATACATCGCCGATGGGGCGGCTGACCAAGTCGCCGCGCATGGAGGGGATGATGCAGAACGTGCAGCGGTGGTTACAGCCTTCGCTGATCTTGAGGTAGGCGTAATGGCGTGGCGTGAGCTTGATGCCTTGGGGTGGGATCAGGTCCAAAAACGGATCG
>CAZNWS010000033.1:1063-10543 GCA_964576495.1 uncultured Hydrogenophaga sp.
AACAACCGGTCACAATCACCTTGCCGTTTTCAGCCAAGGCCTCACCAATGGTGTCCAAACTTTCTTTGACGGCATCATCGATGAAGCCGCAGGTGTTGACGATCACCAGATCGGCGCCCGCAAACGTTTTGGAAGTTTGGTATCCCTCGGCGCTGAGTTGCGTGAGGATGAGTTCAGAATCGGTCAAGGCTTTGGGGCAACCCAAGCTGACAAAGCCCACTTTTGGGGCGTAGGTGAGAGCGTTGGTTTCGGTCATGGACAGATTGTCTCAGACCGAACATGTGGCTTCACCGCTTAAGCCCCAAAGCCGCCAACATGGCTTCGCTGTTCTTGTTCATCTGCTCTTGCAACTGGGTGAACGCCACACTCGACTGATCCATGTAGTTGCCCACCATGCCTTGCATGACGGGTGCTTGTGATGTCATGAATTGCTGCCAAAGCTCAGGGGTTAAGCCCTGGGTGTGTTGAGACATTTTTTGTTGAATGTCCATGAGGATCTGGACATTTTTTTCCAAATAAGGCCCCATAAAACCCTGCATGCTGTGACCATAAAAACGAATGATGTTGGCCAACACTTGCTCAGTAAAGATGGGCACGCCCGCGGTTTCTTCTTCCAAAATGATTTGCAACAAAATGCTTCGGGTCAGATCGTCGTTTGTCTTGGCGTCGCGCACCACAAAGGAGCCGCCCTCCATCACCAATGTCTTCACCTCGGTCAGGGTGATATAGGTTGAGGTTTGGGTGTCGTACAAGCGTCTGTTCGGGTACTTCTTGATCACACGAACGGCTTCGTGGTTCACCTGGTCTGTGTTGCTTTTGCTCACGATCCTCTTTCTATGAAGCTCAACCGAAGAGCCGGTTGACCAATCCCATTCTAGGCATACGAGCTTACATGCTAAGGGCCTGATCCTGCCAACAAAAAAGCCACCCCGAAGGGTGGCTTTTCAAGCCGAGGGCTTGTGACAATCAGCGAATGACGGCCAAGGTGGTGCGCTCACCGCCCTTGTAAGTCATCAGCGTCAAAGCGCCGTTCTTGATGTCGCCTTTTTCATCAAAAGCGATATTGCCCGTCACACCTTTGTGCTCAATGGCTTTGAGCGCGGGCAGGTACTTGGCGGGGTCAGCCGAGTTGGCATTGACCATAGCCTTGGCCATGACGTGAACAGCATCGTAGACATAAGGTGCATAAACCTGAACTTCTGCACCGAACTTGGCCTTGAAGTCGGCACGGAATTTTTCCATGCCTGCTTTTTGCTCGCCTTCAACACCACCGGCTTCGGCGCAGTAGACCTGCTCGTCGCTCATGCCGTCGCCAGCCAGCTTGGGCAACTCGCTGGTGCAGATACCGTCACCACCCATGAACTTGGCGTTGATGCCGAGTTGCTTCATTTGACGAATCATGGGGCCAGCCACAGCGTCCATACCACCAAAGAACACGACCTCAGGCTGCTTTGCCTTCAGTGTCGTCAAGATGGCGTTGAAGTCGGTGGCTTTGTCGTTGGTGAATTCACGACCCACGACTTCAGCACCAGCAGCCTTGGCGCCTTTTTCAAACTCGTCGGCAACACCTTGACCATAGGCTGTGCGGTCGTCGATGACGGCAACCTTCTTGGCCTTCAGGGTCTCAACAGCGTACTTACCCAATGTGCCACCGAGGTGAACGTCATCGGCCACCATGCGGAACACGCCAGCGTAGCCCTGACGGGTGTATTTGGGGTTGGTCGCTGAGGGCGAGATTTGGGGGATACCAGCATCGTTGTAAATCTGCGATGCGGGAATGGTCGTACCGGAGTTCAAGTGACCGATCACACCGTTGACTTTGGCGTCGACCAACTTGGTCGCAGCGGCCGTGCCCTGCTTGGGATCAGCGGCGTCATCTTCGGCCAGCAGTTCGAACTTGACGGGCTTACCGTCGATCATCAGCTTGGCGGCATTGAGTTCTTCAATGGCCATTTTGGCACCGTTTTCGTTGTCTTTACCCAAGTGGGCAATACCACCGCTGGTTGGGCCTACGTGACCGATTTTGATCACTTGCTCGGTGCTGGCGGCTTCTTCTTTTTTGCCACAGGCGGCCAAAGCCACGGCTGCAGCGATGACGGCCAATTTGATGTTCAAGTTCATAGAATTCCTTTGATGGAAGGGTGAGTTGATTCGCGGAGTCGTCTCTGAGTTGCTCCACAGTCAGAAAGATAACCGAAATCTGGAACATTTTTCAGACCCGAACCCTCAAAGGCCACTGATTTTCTGAGGCATGAGCCAACCTGATGATTTGAGAATAGAACTTAAGGGTTCACCCGAGCTTGTCAGGCGTGATGCCAGCTGCTAGGTAACGTTTCCATCGCTCTCGTCCAGCACCAATTTCATCCGAGCTTTGCCCGACCAATTCAATGACACGAACGAAGGCGGCATGCGCCTCAGGCCATTGCCTTCGTGCATTGACCAAAACATCTTGTGACAAATCACGCCCCATCACACCATCCGACACGGCCAAAACAACTGCACTGTGGGCTTGGGTTGATGGGTCTGACTGTGGCGTGGCGTGTGCCATGAACTCAAAATTGCCTGCGCCCCATAAAGCTTGGGAGATCTCTTGGGGGTCTTCACACACCACCAGCAAACGAGCTCCTTGACGGCTGGCCTTACGGACCAAACGGACAATGTAGGCGGTCTTATCCGCCACATCGGTGTGAAACGCCACGGCGCCCATCGTGTATTGACTCAGGTCAGCTTGGTTTGACCCGTGGCCACGTCCAACAGGTACTGAAGCAACAGCGGCACGGGTCGACCCGTAGCGCCTTTGGCTGGGCCGCTACGCCATGCCGTGCCCGCAATGTCCAAATGGGCCCAACGCATGTCATCGGTGAATTTCTGCAAGAACTTGGCGGCGGTGATCGAACCTGCGGCACGCCCGCCAATGTTGCCCATGTCGGCAAAGTTGGACTTCAAGCCTTCTGCATACGCATCATCCAAAGGCATGCGCCAGCAGAGGTCGTGCGAACGCTCGCCCGCTTGGCTGAGCGCATTCGCTAGGCCATCGTCGCTGGCGAACAAGCCGCTGCGCACCGCACCCAAAGCGATCACGCAGGCCCCCGTGAGGGTGGCCACATCGATCACACTGTGTGGCTTGAAACGCTTGGCGTAGGTCAAAGCGTCACAGAGAATCAAGCGGCCTTCAGCGTCTGTGTTGAGCACCTCGATCGTTTGGCCGCTCATGCTGGTGACGACATCGCCTGGCTTGACGGCTTGCCCATCGGGCATGTTTTCACAACTGGGGATCAAGCCCACCACGTTGATTTTGGGGCGCGCATGGGCGAGGGCCTCAAACACACCGAGCACGCTGGCCGCACCACCCATGTCGAATTTCATCTCGTCCATCTCGCCTGCGGGTTTGATGGAAATACCACCCGTGTCAAATGTGATGCCCTTGCCGACCAACACCACCGGGGCTTGGGTGCGTGCCGCACCGTTGTAACGCAGGACGATGAAGCGCAAGGGTTCGGCCGAGCCTTGTGCGACCGCCATGAAAGCGCCCATGCCCAACTTGGCCACTTCTTTGGGACCCAACACCTCAGTGGAGAAACCCGCTGGGCGCCCCAAGGCTTTGGCAGCATCGGCCAAGCGGCTGGGCGTGGCAAGGTTGCCGGGACGGTTGGCCCACTCTTTGGCCAACTCAACGCCTCGAACAGCAGCCACCGCTTGTTCAAACGCGGCCTTGGCCGCTGGCGCATGGGCCAAGCCCAAGGTGACTTTGCTCAACTCGCGCACGGCCGCCGACGGTTTGGTTTCGGTGTAGCTGTAAGTGGCATCGCTCAAAGCCAGCATCAGGGGTTGCAACGCCGTCGACTCCGACTTACCCAGCAAATTGGCGATCAAACCCCAATGTTTGACACCGGGCTGTTTGAGCAAGGTCACACCGCTGCTCACAGCCTGACGCAAAGCCGAAGCACCACCATCACCGACATAGACAAACACCACGCGTGGCGCTTTGACACCAGCCACGCGGTAGGTTGACAAGGTTTTGGACTTAGCCGACAAATCACCCTCGGCCAAAGCTTGACGGGCGATCTGTGTCAAGGGATCTTTGGCTGAAGCCGCCAGCCGGCCCTTTTCAGGCACCAAGAGCATCAAAGCATCGGCAGAGAGGGTGGCGGCTTGCGCCCAATCTAGGGTTTTTAATTGGAAGTTCATAATCGTGTTTTTCGTTAAGTCACGATGTTATTCCATTCCTCTATTCGCAGAGAGCTGGCACGCAGCTTTGGCGCCACCTTGGTGGTGCTGTTCACCATTGTGCTGACGATGCTGCTCATTCGAACGCTTGGGCAAGCATCATCTGGCAAGGTCAATCCACAAGAGATTTTGCTGGTCTTAGGTTACACAGTGCTGGGGCGAATGCCCACACTGCTTACCCTGGCTTTATTCGTGGCCGTGGTGTCCGCCTTGTCGCGAATGTACCGCGACAGCGAGATGACGATATGGCTTGCAAGCGGTCAGTCGTTGAGCGAACTCTTGAAGCCAGTTTTGAAATTCACACTGCCCATTCTCATTATCGCAACTGCTTTGCAAGTGGTGGCATGGCCTTGGTCTAATCAACAAATCGGTTTATTCAAGGATCGTTTCGAGCGGCGCGGAGACTTGGACCGTGTTGCCCCAGGACAGTTCAGGGAATCCAGCGACGGTCGCAGGGTGTTCTTTATTGAAAAGGGTGCCGAAGCAGGAACAGGTCGAAATATTTTTGTTTACGCCATCGGTCCTGATGGCAGTGAAAGTATCACCACCGCTCGAAATGGTTTTGTCGAGTGGAGTGATGATCGGCAATATCTGATGCTCAACCAAGGCCAGCGATTGGACATCAACAACGACGGACCATCGCTGACATTGAGTAACTTTGAAACCTATGGGGTACAAATTAACCAAGCCAAGGAGACCCTTGTCAGCGGCACATCGGCCGCAGCGCTTCACACATGGGACTTGTGGCTCAACCCGACCCCCATCAACAAGGCCGAACTCGGTTGGCGAATCGGGTTGGCATTGACCACCTTCAATTTGGTGCTGCTGGGCGTTGCGATGACGCACGCCAACCCACGTGTAGCCAAAGGGGGGCAACTCATGACGGCTTTGCTGACCTTTGTTGTTTATTACAACATGGTCAGCGTTTCCAAGAGCTGGGTTGCCAGCGGCTCGCTGGGCATGACGACGGGATTGGCCTTGGTCCACATTCCGGTTGGAGTGTTTGCTCTGGCTCTTTTGTGGCTGCGTCAAAACAACTTCTCGTGGCGCGATCTCTTGAAATCCCAAAATTCTCGATTCAACGGAGGTGCAGCATGAAAACGCTGCGACATTACCTCTATGGTGAAATTTTCCGTGCCGTCAGCTTTGTCTTGCTCGCATTCTTGGGCTTGTTTTTGTTTTTTGATTTGGTTGATGAGATCAACGACATTGGTCGCCCAGCATTTGACAACCCAGAATTGAGCTATGGTTTGCATCACGTTTTGCTCTACACAGGATTGCAAACCCCAAACAGAATTTACGAACTGCTGCCCATGAGCGTGTTGATTGGGGCGGTGTGGGTGTTGGCTCGACTGGCCAACACCTCCGAGTTCACGATCCTAAGAACCAGTGGTTTGGGCCCCTGGAAAGCTCTTCGTAGTTTGTTGGGGTTGGGGGCTTTATTTGTGCTGCTGACCTTTGGTGTGGGAGATTATTTGGCACCTTGGGCTGGCCAACAAGCCCAATTGCTCAAAGCCCGATTTGAAGGTCGAATCAGTCAAGGCGCCACGGGCGTTTGGCTCAAGGAACGCCAAGGCGATCGTCACTTTTCTATCAATATCGGGGCCATGAACGCCAACCGTGAATTGGAAAATATCCAAATATTTGAATTCACCAACGACGGCGCTATGGTCTCAACCATCAAGGCTCAACAAGGCTCCATCGAAAATGGCGGCTGGTTGTTGCGAAGGGTTCAACAGCGCGAGTTCCAAAACAGCCAATTAAAAAACAACACCAGCCCCTTGTTCATCACAAACCACCGACAGTTTGCTTGGGTCACCGACATCACACCAGAAATGATCTCCGTTGCTTTGCTCAGACCCGAACGCATGCGCACCGTGGATTTGTTCGGCTACATCCAACACCTCAACAACAACGAACAAAGCGCTCAACGTTATGAGATTGAGTTTTGGCGCAAGGTGTTTTATCCCTTGAGTTGCTTGGTGATGGTGGTGCTCGCCTTGCCTTTTGCCTACCTTCACACCCGCTCTGGCGGCGTTGCGGGCTATGTGTTCATTGGTGTGATGATCGGCATCAGTTTCTTTTTGCTCAACAACATGTTTGGGTTTATTGGCAACTTGCAACAATGGACACCTTGGTTTGCGGCGGGGTTGCCGTCGATGATTTATTCGCTGCTATCGCTGAGCGCCTTCGGCTGGCTGGTGCTTCGACGCTGACGCAAGACCCCCCGCCATGAACCTGCACCAATTTCGATTCGTTCAAGAGGCTGTTCGGCGCAAGCTCAACCTGACCGAGACCGCCAAAGCCCTTCACACGTCGCAGCCTGGCGTATCCAAAGCCATTTTGGAGTTGGAAGAAGAATTGGGTGTGGACATTTTTGCCCGTCACGGCAAGCGCATCAAGCACATCACCGAACCGGGTCTTCAAGTGCTCAAGAGCATCGAAGCCATTCTGCAAGAGGTGAACAACCTCAAACGCATTGGCGAGCATTTTGCGCACCAAGACCAAGGCACATTGTCGATCGCCACCACCCACACGCAAGCTCGCTATGTGTTACCCGCGCCGGTCGCGCAGCTGCGACAAGAATTGCCTGATGTGAAGATCAGTTTGCACCAAGGCTCGCCCGAGCAGGTTGCACGCATGTTGATGGACGATGTGGCCGACATCGGCGTAGCCACCGAATCGCTCAACGACTTCCCCGACCTGATCACACTGCCCTGTTACGAGTGGCAACACTTGTTGGTCTTGCCTCAAGGGCACCGACTGTTGGGTAGCGAGCGCATCACGCTCGAAGACTTGGCCCAAGAGCCCATCATCACCTACCACCCCAGCTTCACTGGTCGCACCCGCATCGACCAGGCTTTTGCTCAGCGCGGATTGAACCCCAACATCGTCCTTGAAGCCATCGATTCTGACGTGATCAAAACTTATGTCGGCTTGGGCATGGGCGTGGGCATCATCGCCGAGATGGCGATGCAAGGCCATGACCCCTTGGGCACCTTGGTGGCGCGTCCAGCAGGCCAGCTGTTTGGGCGCAATTTGGCCCGTGTGGCGTTCAAGCGCGGCACCTATTTGCGCCAATTTGTGTTGCGCTTTGCCGAGTTGCTCAGCGACCGCTTGACCGCTGAGTTGATTCAAAAAACCATGAACGGCACCCCAGACAACTACAGCCTGTGAGACCGAGATGAACCCCACCGAATTGCGCTCTCGCCTGCCCAATGTGGGCACCACCATCTTCACCGTCATGTCGGCATTGGCGACTGAGACCGGCGCCGTCAATTTGGGCCAAGGCTTTCCTGACTTTGCTTGCGACCCCGCGCTACCGCAGGCCGTCACCGACGCCATGGCCGCCGGACATAACCAGTACCCGCCCATGCCCGGTGTGCCGGCCCTGCGCCAAGCCATGGCCGCCAAAATGCACACGCTTTACGGCCGATCGGTGGACGCCAATACCGAAGTTACGGTCACTGCGGGGGCCACCCAAGCCATCCTGACCATCGTGTTGGCCGTGGTGCACCCGGGTGACGAGGTCATCGTGCTCGAGCCTTGCTACGACAGCTACGTGCCCAACATCGAACTCGCCGGTGGTGTGGTCGTGCGCGTGCCCTTGCTGCCTGGTACGTTTCGCCCCAACTTCGAAGCCATTCAGCAAGCCATCACATCACGCACACGCGCCCTGATCATCAACAGCCCGCACAACCCCAGCGGTATGGTCTGGAGCGACGCCGACATGCGCCGATTGCAAGACATCTTGGCGCCCACCAACGTGCTGCTCATCAGCGATGAGGTGTACGAGCACATGGTGTTTGATGGCCAGCAACACCAAAGCGCCTCGCGTTTCCCGGGCTTGGCCGACCGCGCCTTCATCGTCAGCAGCTTTGGCAAGACCTACCACGTCACGGGCTGGAAGGTCGGCACCGTGGTGGCGCCGGCGGCACTGACGGCCGAGTTCCGAAAGGTGCATCAGTTCAATGTGTTCACGGTGAACACTCCCATGCAACACGCTTTGGCGGCCTACATGGCCAACCCAGCACCCTACCTGGAGTTGAGCGCGTTTTATCAACGCAAGCGCGATCTGTTTCGCGAAGGTTTGGCCGCGACCCGTTTTCGTTTGCTGCCCAGCGAAGGCACCTACTTTCAGTGCGTGAGCATCGCCGAGTTGGCCGTGCCTGAGCGCGACCTGCCTGAGGCAGATTTTTGCCAGTGGCTCACGCGCGAGATCGGCGTGGCCGCCATTCCGCTATCGGCCTTTTACGGCAACGGATTTGACCAACAAGTCGTTCGTTTTTGCTTTGCCAAACAAGACAGCACGCTGCAGACGGCCTTGCAGCGACTGTCTCGCCTCTGAGCGCCTGATCAGGTTTTGGGAATCGCCATCGCCTCCAAGGCGTGGCGAGCCAAACCCAACCCAGCTTCGGAATACATGTTGAAGGAAGGCACGTTGAGCGCTTGGAGCTCTTCGACCTCCTCACCAAACTTGGCGATGGCCACCACCTGACAAGTCAAACCCGCGTTGCGGATTTGATGGGCCGCGTACACATTGCTGTGGTGGCTGGGCATGGCCAACACAATCAGGTCTTTGGTGTTGGAGACCTTGATGGTGTTCCAGAAATCGGTGTCGGTCGCGTCACCCACTTTGACGTTGCGTCCGGCGGCGGGCTCAAGATCGGCTTTCTCAGCGTTGTGCTCGATGCCCAGCACTTGACCTGGCCAGACCGTCTCCAATTCGTCATAAGCGCCCGAGCCGACGCGCCCCATGCCAATGATCAGCACCTTGGCATTGCCGGTATCCAGCATTTGGTCTTTGGCGTGCAAGGTGCCTCGTTGAAAACGGTCCCAGAACCGTTTGAAGCGCTGGTAAGCGTTCTCTGAGCCCAGATTGAACGGTGAAGCAAAGGCAAAGCTCACGCTCACCGCAATGGCCACGATGATCAGCCAATCCACCGACAGCCAGCCTTGGCTGACACCCAGCGCCGCCACGATCAAACCAAATTCGGAGTAGTTCGCCAAACTCAAGGAGGTGAACAAGGACGTGCGCGAACGCAAGCCGAAACGCACCACGATGGCGTAGTACAAAAAAGTTTTGATGGGCAGCAACAGACACAGAACCAGCGCCGTCATCAACATGGGCACATC
This sequence comes from uncultured Hydrogenophaga sp., assembly GCA_964576495.1. Lineage (GTDB taxonomy): Bacteria > Pseudomonadota > Gammaproteobacteria > Burkholderiales > Burkholderiaceae_C > Hydrogenophaga. Next base: position 10,427 of record CAZNWS010000033.1, read on the forward strand.
GGGCAGGCCTTGCATGCCCACCGACAAGAAAAAGCCCACCAGCATCAGCTCCTTGAAGCTGAACAGCGACTTGGCCAACTCATATGCTTTGGGGTGGTTGGCAATGACCACGCCCAG